>CALCME010000040.1 GCA_937965925.1 Candidatus Absconditabacterales bacterium
GTCGTTAACTGTCATCCAATAAAGATAGCCATTTGCTTACCAACAATTACATCAGTTATATTACAGAACAATTGCTTTCCTTTTTCATCAAAATTGATGGTAGCTACGGGCTGTCATGTCTGAGATTGATTCACTCATGCATACTTAAAGTAAGCACCATTAAGAATATCTCACGTTTTCGGGTCTTGTGCAATGAGCCAAGCAGGACGATACTCTACCAAGATGTCTTCTATATCGTACACTGTTTGAGTCGTTTCTGCAGTTCCACTTTCATCTGGAACTGACTCCTCACGTTTTCAATTAAACTTTGTAATGATATACCCATTCAGAGATTCGTTTGATGGATTCGATGCTGAGAAAATAACTCCATCACCATATGCTCCTTCAGATAGAGCTGGCAGGACTGTTCACACAGGTCTTTCCTTGATCAAATCAAGATTATTTTGATAATATTCAGGAAGTTCTTCTAGCGTTTTTCACACATACGAATGATACATAACATTATCTGAAGCTAACGAAAGAGCCAATGTTGGCATACTAACAGGAGATGCAACAGATTTTTTCAAGAGATCTTCGGCTAATACCTGTCTTGAAACTTTTTGATCACTTCCATCTCATTCGTATGGAAGTTTAAATTCAAGTTCTACTGTTTTACCAATAATTTCTTTTGCTTGATCCAGATCACTCACTCATCATATTTCTACTACCACATAATCACCATCGTCCAATGACTGAATATAACTTGTGTAATCGCTTACTCACAACGCAGAAATTCTTTTGTCAATATTCTGCAAGATAATATCTTTCACTCATCTTACGACATCATTATATTCTGCTTCTTCGGTATATACTTGTTGATATTTCCCAAGATCAATCTTATACGTAAGACTTACTCAACCTGCAATGTCCATTCATTTTGAAAAATGATTGATCCCATCGGTGGTGAGGACAAAACTTTCTGTGTTTGTTTCACTAGAAAACTCCTTTCAAACGAAAAAAATCAAGAACAAAGAGAGTAAAATCAGAAATCAATACATCCATAATCATCAAGTATACTTCGTATTCATAGGCTAAACAACGTATAAAGGAAATAAAAACATTCAAATGTACTTCTACACTTTATAAGTATTAAGTATTATAAAGTGAGTATTATAAAGTGATCGATTACTTATGTACTTACATATCTACTTACTCATCAAATTCATCATCATCAAAAGCAGATGTTCATCAAGCAAAAAATGACCCTAACATACTCATCGGAGCCATCACACTTTGCTCAACATTCTTGATTTGCTGTTTTACTCAGCGAACGGTTGATGCAAGTGAGTTCATAATACTTAGTCCATATCATAAAATCACTATGAGCATTACTATGCACACTGCACCTCATATTCTGAGGATATAATCAGCTATCATCAATACATCTTCCATGCAAATTAAATTTTCAATAAACACTCAATAAACACAATCTAACCAGTAACTAATACGATTTTGACAAAAAAAGACAAGTGTAATAGATGCTACTTACAGTGATTACTATTGACTCAGTCTATCTCTCCATCATAATATCTTTAACAAGCATCTTAACTGACTGGTATTCACTTTGATCTTGCGTAGATCACAAAGATTGAATATACCATCTTACTGCCTCTTCTTGAAGTCACAACTCGTATGCAGTAGATCATAAAAGCAAATAGACATCCTTATGAGGATATCGCTCCACCACACGAGTAAGGTACTGATATACTTTGTCGTAGTCTTCCAATATCGTGTATAGTCATGCTTTCCCATATAGACAGATATATACCAGTTCATTGTCCATATCCTCATAACATTTCTCCAAAAGCATATCAATATCTGTCGTCAACGTATCTATAAACCTCAATGAGCGATCACGATCAGAGAAGAATAACTCTTGGAACAAAGAAAAATAATCATGCACATACAGTTTTTCACGCTTGAGAAGTTGACGGAGCGTTTGTGAATATCCTCATATATCTCAAGCTTTACTATACGCAAGGAGACGATATCTTTGGACATCTAATGAGTTTTTTTGTTCGACTAGTTGATTGAGTCTTAAGACTGTTTCAGGATACCTTTCAAGTGAGTATGAAGTAATTGCTCACAAGAACGTGTACAGTTCTTTATTCGGCTCATCATGAGACTTCAAATAATCAAAAGATTCGAACGCCTGAGCTCGATCTTCTAGCATAAGTGAAGCATATGCATCGAGTTGATATCAGAGGAGATATTTCTTATCTTGCTCTATAATTGAGCGAGCAACATGCTGTGAGATACGATACCATCATTCTTGAAACATTCCAACCGACACAAGAGCTTGGAGATAGTATTCTGGAGTATCTACAAATTCATCAGCACGAAGTACCGAAGCATCATACTTTTTTACAATTCAAGCATATTCACTCCCCCTCAGGTTCTCCATATATATGCCATAATTTTCCATATCTCACCTCGCAAGAGTGATGAGAGAGTAATAAAAATCTCTATCTGTTTTCGTAAGAAGTCAGTCTGTAACATATGAATCCACAATGTGTTTAAGACGATTGAAAATCGAAAAATCTAATTCTACAGCATTGAATAAAGCAAGAAGATACGTTTTAACATCTACTGACGAGAGTCCTCAGTCTTTTTGTTCCAGTATCTGTAAATACTTGAGTGCTTTGTCAAAATCTCTCAGGACGACTGAGAGTGAAAATAAACCAGGGAGAAGATGCTGATCATATGTAGACTCATACAGAGACTCTATTAAAGAGAGCTGGTAGAATGAATTTGCTGGAGCAAGAGAGATCTTCTTGAGATGATCCTCATGAGTTGCAGAAATATTTCATACTTGAATTTTTTGAAGCATCTCATCAATATGATTCCCTTGTTTTTGCTCGTTTCCTTGAGTATTCATTGAGGATTTTCCTCTTTCTTTCTCAAGTAAAGAACGATCTATCGTATCCTGTATAGATGCAAGTTCCATTGAGAGTTCTTGTTGCTCACGCAACTGTTTTTTCTGACTTCCCGTCCATAGCAAAAATCCTCCAAGGATTACAACCAGGATTCATCAAAAAAGATACAGTGACGTATTGTTGTTTTTCTTTTGCATATGCTCACAGCAATCAAAAATTATTTCATTATGTAGCTATGTAGGGACGGATTGAATTCTTTTCAACTATTCTCAATCTTACACTATTCTTACACGTTATGTAACCATATCTCACACCGTAGGTGATCAAAACAACTGCCTAAGTAAGAGTATAGGAAACAAAAGTATTCTCCACACACTAGGCTTCTCCCACAAAAATGCAGGATATTCCTTAAACAAAAAAACCAACAGATGATGAAATCTATTGTCGTCCTTTTTATTGTCGAAAGGATAGATAAGAATATCTTTAAGGAGAAGAAGGAAGTTCATGTAATTAATCGTACTAAATATTATGTTTGAGTCAATGATCGATAGAGCTAGATTGAACCAATCATATTTACAAAAATCAGAAACTACTCAGACTAGATCTTTAACTCTTTCACCATATACGTCCCCTCCAAACTATACCCTATCTTACGATAGAATCACCTCACTCATACTCATGAGATCACACTCAGTGCAGCATATCATCTTTTCTGAGCTACTTGCTCTGCTATGTCCATGAGCTGACTCCCAAATCATCTATGTTGAGCACTGCTAGATGATTTTTTTTCTGCTGGATCTACTATGAGAGATTTCAAACTCCCATAGACATGTACCTCTCTCACAAGAGCTTTCCCTTCTTCTATTCATGTATAGTCTATAGCCATTCACTCATCAGGAAGAAGCAACCTCACAAATCCATACAGATATCAGAGCTTATCTTCAAATGAAACAAACATCTCTTCCCCATTGGATGAGCGATAACGACGGACGACGATAAAAGGCAGATCAGAAATTACTTTACTGTTATCCGAAGCTATAGCATTCGTCTGTATATTCGGTTGTATATCTTGTGCGTCTTTTTTCTTTTCTCTTTTATCTTTTTTCTTTCTTCCCTTCGTTGCTATATTTCTATACTCTCTACATCTGGTACACAGACAGACAAAATTCCTCTCCGAGTGCGTATCAAGCAGTCCTCATATCGTATATGTTTCCATACGTTCATCAATCTTTCGCGTTTCTCACGAAAGAGAAGTATATGAATCATTTTGTATTCAAAGTGGTGTTTCCATATATGACAAAAATTCTCATATATCACGACAAGAAATCAAAAAATCTTGCGAAGTTTCTTCTCTGTTCTGATCTTTTTCTAGAATGACCAACCTTTTCTCTCATGAGTGAAGTCTTTTATATTGTTTCTCACGCTTCACTTCATCTTCTGCAAACTCCTTTGTCATTTCATTCATCACGAGCTGTCTTAGATTTGGAGTGTTCGCTCCTGCTACTACCTCATTCGTATCGAAATCACGTGCGAGACGTTTGATTCTTGAGTACGGAGGAATGATATTTGTTTTGAATGTTCTAACTAAGTGCTTCAAATCATCATCTTTGATAGGCTCATATTCCCCAGACTTAAAGAGATCGTACAATGGGGTGTTTGGTATAACGGCAGTCGGATAGAACTTAAGTTCATCTGATTTAATTCGTGGAGTAGAAAAGGCAATACGAAATGTCTCCTCGTCCATCTCAGGAGTAGACGTATACAATCCAGGCATATAGTGATTTGAAATCTTGAATCCATACTGACGGAGTTTATGCATAGCTCGTCTGATTGCTTGGTTATCATGACCACGAACATTTGCTTCATGTACATTATTATGCAACGTCTGTATTCACATCTCTACTCTGGTCACTCAGAGTCCACGTCGAAGCTGACAGTTCTCATCAGTTACATATTCGGGTCTCGTCTCTATAGTCAGTCAGATAATCCTTTTTGGAGCGGTTTCATTGAGTAAGACTGACTCTTCTACTGTCTCTGGATATGGAATATTCATTCATTCAGTGACCGTATATCTTGCTGACTTGTCTGAGGTAAAATCTATTTCTATATGATCCAAAAATTCTGTAAACGTGTTACATGCATCATAAAGTCATTTTATAAACTCTTTCTTATATGATGTCGGATAGACATCTCGCGTTCATCATAAGACAATCATTTCAATCTTATCAGTTCTATGACCCGTTAAGGTAAGACTTAGTAGTCTATTATAGACTTGTTTATAAGGATCAAAGTGATTCAAAAGAGCACGCATTGCTCCGGGTTGAGTATTTATATAACTCTTAGGCATAGTAGCGTCATTTGGACAGAAGATACACTTCCCAGGACATCGAAACGGTTTGGTTAGTACCTGTACAGCAACAATTCCTGATTGTGATCTAATTGCACGTTTCTTGAGTAATCATTCTATCCAGTCATTTTCATTACTCTTCCCAAATGTCACCATACTATAATATGTCTTGAGTACTTGCAAGTTTGTTGGAACATTCTCTTTCCCATGCTCTTTTGCCCATTTTCTCTTACATACAATGACATCCTCCCTCGTGCGTTTTGCATCAGGTAGGTTCAATATTGTATAAACTAATAGCTCTAACTGCTCTTTCATCTTCTTCCAGAAATTAAAATAATCCTACGGATTTTTGATTCCCAACATTTAAGCTGAAACTCACTCTATTATATACTCAAAACTCAGTCAGTAATTGGAGTATTTATACATCTATGGGAATTGGTTTAGAATTCCCTATATATCAAAAAAATTAACCTCACTATCGTAGCGAGGTTGAAGGATTTATCAAGTATTTATCAAGGAATCAATGAAAGAATTCCTTTTACGATCCCCCAGCAACTACCCTTTCAAAATTCATCATATATTCATCATCAAATGGAAGTGAATCTGGGATAATAAGCTCAATGTTCTTTTCTTCACAGATAAACGATTCTGGTTCCACCTGAAGTGCTCAGAAAAGTTTCATTTTCTTGAGCTCAATAAGATTTCTAATTTCTTCGTCTTGAGTCATTTCTGCTATCACATCATAGACGATATCTGTATGTAAGTAATATTCTCGTCCTGCATTGTGAGGATGTGCTATATATGTAGAAAGAAGTTGAGGTTTGATTGATTTCGTCCCTCTTAGCGTATCTAGTATATACCAGTTCTCATCGCTAGCTTTGAAGACAAGCACTCTATGTCATTGAAGGATATACGACTTGTAGACTGAACTCATTGATGCTCATGCATTTTCAGCCTGTTCTACTATACGTGATGATTTATATATATACAGATCATGTGCTACAGCAGAAGTATTCTCTAGCACTGATTCCAAAAATCTATCATTCACATTCGTCAAATCACCATAGGTAATACCATAGTCAATGAGTGCAATTGCATCTCATCTAGAAATGTAAGTAGAGGATCATAGACCAGCCACCTCACGTTTTTGTGGATAGAACTGTTGCAAATTAAGTCTCGTCATCATTGAACAATACGGCATCCCTCATTCGACCCTCACTCCGTTCACTGTTTCTAGAAGAGGAAGTCAGTTAGTATCATAAGCAATACGAGTAGGACTTGGTTCGATAGTTAATGGCTTGGGGATATCATCATTTTCAACATCACCAGAGAGAACATCTCAAGATAATCATTCTGAATCTCATGTTCATATTTCAGGATCAACGAGAGATTCTTCATGTTCATCGTCTTGAGTTTCTTGTTGATCTACAAGTGGAAGTTCTAGTGGTTCGATATTTCAAAATGAGTTCTCGTCTAAATCTTCTTGTTGATTTCCTTTTTCTTCAAGAGGTTCTGGAAGTCATGGTTGTTCTTCAGTTTGTTCTTTAGTTGGTATAAGTAATGGGAAATACTCCTCTTCATTTTCAACTATATTTTCTTGATCTTTCTCATCTTCTTGGACTTCCTGATCATCTTGACGTTCGACTACTAGATCTTGTAGTACCTCTACTCATTCATCAACTGGTTTTGCTTTTACTTCTCAATTATTTTGGTTATTTAGCTTAATCTTTTCTTTGAAAGAAAGCTCTTGAACTTGCTGTTCCTCTTTTAGTTCATTGCCTTTATCAACTTCTGGAATTGGTTCTTGAATCGGTTCGGGTTGCTCTAGTTCTTGACTAGGATTATTTTCGATAACCACTTCCACTTCTACTTGAGGAGCAGCAACCTCTACCTCTGCCTCAATTAGTTCAACGTCTACCAGTTCAACAACTTCTGGAGAAACAACTTCAACAATATCATTAGCAGTCAGAATCTCATTGTGATTAAGAACTATGTCTGCTTCAGTACCTGCATCCAAAGCATGTAACGAATGAACAGGAAATAACAACGTCACCATCATAAGAATGATGGTCTGTATTTTGAGAATTGTAAGATTATCTGATTGTATGAGTGACATAATGGGTGATAAGTATAATTGTATGAAATTTCTTTTCTTCTCTTTGTGGATATTATATGTGTATGTATAATACCATTCTCAAACAAAAACTCAATTCAGTTCGCAGGAAAAAAGCAAGAACTTATTGACTAATGTTATTCTATGATATGGTATACTTAATTTCACCGACTATGTGACAGAATTACTTCATTGGAAAAGAAAAATACAACATAGCTATAGTTCACCAAATGAGTGAAACACTACATTCTCTACCAACAAGATATTTCCAATAATCTGACATAAAGAGAGAATTTTTTCTGAAAAAAAACGTCTAGGATATTAATCCTAGACGTAATATAAGTAGTATATCTGCAATCTGAAGTACATATCCAAATTGGTATTAACAACCAGATAGACTCTTCAATTGATCTAATGTTTTCCCTCATGGGAATGCTTGACCATCACCATCTACCCAAGTAGGATATCATTGAATTCAAGCAGCAGTACATGAAGCACTATCTTTATCACAATCTATGTATTCAACCGTAGCGAAATCAGCTCCAAATGTTTCTTTCTGTTTCTTACAGTGACCACATCGTTCAGTTCAATACATTTTGAAACCTTTGTCAGTTAGACAAGAAGCTAGAGTTGTAATATCATCAGCACTTTGAGTACCAAAATCTGCATCAGCATTAGCTGCATCTCCTGCTTGAGCTTCAACTGCTGGTTTTACTTCAGGAGCAGTACCATCAGTTGGTACAGCTTTTTGCCCACCACATCACATCATAATCAGTCAAGCTAATCATACTAAGCTTAACGAAAGTAATTTTTTCATCTTGAAGTTAATAAGTAGATAAAGATAAACGAGTATACCATAAGAAAATTAATCGTGATGTCTATTAATTTTTTGATGATACTTTGAATTCACATTTGACTTTACCTTAGAAAATTATATGAAAGTCCTCATTAAGAACAAACGTGCTTGATTTGATTACGAGATCACAGATTCACTAGAAGTGTGAATAGTCTTAACCTGACATGAAGTTAAATCACTCAAGCAATTAAAATGACATGTAAATGATGCAGTTGTCCTCATTCAGAACCAAGAACTTTGGATTCATAATCTTGATATACCACTGTATGAGTTTGCTTCACATGTCACAACATGAGCGTATGATGCAAAATGAAAGAGAAAACTCCTGATCAACAAAAAAGAACTCTGAAGACGATATGCAAAAATCAACAAAACATGACAACACATCGTCCCTATAGAACTGTATCTAAATCCCCGCAATCGTATTAAGGTCAAAATATGACTCGCCAAGAAAAAGAAAAAAGTCCAGAAAAGATCAGCCCTCAGAGAAAAAGACACCAAAAGACAGATGGATAGGGAAATTAGTAAATGGAGGTAATCTATAACATATCCATACTCAGCTAGAAATTATTGAAATACATGGATTTTAATCCATTGTATTTTTTTGATTGATCTTTAATCCCAGATATGTAATCTTAATTTTAATAAAAAAAACATATCATTATGGAAATACTCCACACAAAATTAATTACTTCACTCAATATTTCCAAAGAACATCATCTTGATTCGCCTCCAATTGATCTAAAAACGCTAAAAAGCATCTGCCAAAAGAGTGCTAAAGAAGCATTAGAAATTCTATCATGAAAGACATGAAACAAAGACAACGGAAACATGAAAGTTAATATTTGAGATGTTTGTCTACGTTGAGTAGATCGTAAAAAACTATATGAAAGAAATAGTGAATGATGAAAAAATGTCTGGTTGCTCATTTTACATGAATGAAAAAGCACCTATGAGGTTTACTCATATGATAATGATGAGCATGACTTTATGAACGAATGAGAAAAATTATATTCAGTAAAAGAACTAGAAATGAGTATAGGTGAACGGGTATCTGATAAAGAAAGCATGAAATTCCCTACCCATTAACCAACAACACTCTCCTCCCAACTAACTGCCCTTTCCTCTTATAGATTGCTAGAGATCTATGAGTAAAGTCATTTTCAGTTAGAAATGCATCCAACGATTCATAAATAGGATCGTCATCTAATGTTGTATAATGTGGAACCGTGATAATGATTGGTATTTCCAATCCACGTTCTCTTATATTCGTAAAGAATCACTCGTAGACAATTCAAATCTTTTTTATATTCTCTACTATTATTTTTCTATTTTGTGCTTTTTTACCACTATCTGAGGTTTGTACCTCTCTCCACTCTCCTCTCACAATCGTTCAGTGTTTTACTACCGGTCATAGCCATCATTCAGTTACAATCATATCTACATGATCTAGAAATGGTTGAGTAAATTTCTTCGTTACATCGTGCTTGAAGAGAGTGAAATGACTCTCAGTGTTTACATATTGTGTTCCCATCCACCATTTCTTATTTTGCTTGGCACTTTGAATATTGATGTCAGATCAGATAAAGTGATCTCAAAGTGCGTTCACTACAAATCATGTCGTTCAAAATCAACAAAAAGGATCCCAAATCGTTACTTGTTTTGAAAACGGTGTTGAGTTTTTCTTAGCATATGCTCCTTTGGCAAGGGTAACAAGTATTTTAGTGAGCTTCGCCGGCATCATTCAGATCTGCATGCCATTCACTGGCTTATCAAAATCTATCATTGCAGGGAGATCAATTTCTTGTCGTCACTTCACGACTCACAATTGCTGGCGTCATAGATCTATAATTTCTTTTCACGTCTGTTTTACATCTAGATCGCTTTTTTTGAGTTCAGTTAGCTTAAATCTTTTCAAGCCAAATTGTTTTTTAGCGAGCATTCACAACTCATTCGAGTTTGTTCAAAGCAAAGTCACTCCTTCTAATAACTGCTCAAATTCATCTTTCTTATGAACAACTCATCGCTTCACAATCGCAGCAGCATGTGAAAGAAGAGATTCTCCATTTTCAACCGAGATATGTTCACCTCGACGAAAACACATGAGTTCTTTTGTCTGAAAGACAATCTCATATGGATACAAACTCAATTCTCTACTAGCTAGTTTTGGATGATTTCACAGAACGACAAAGTACATTTCTGATGATCCTTCTAATGATGATTTCATGAGTTACTGATTATTTCATAAGTAAGTAAATGCTGCTTCAAGCTGGTTATCACTATCATCTAACTGATATCATTCTAGATCAAATGGAATAAGAATGTCTGGCGAAAGTCAGATTTCATCTATTGAATATCATCATGGAGTATATCGCTTACCAATAGTATACTTTAAAGATGATCAGTCAGCTAAGTTTCTCAACGTCTGTATAGATCATTTTCAAAATGTTTTATCTCAGATGAGTCAAGCTCAGCGTGTATCACGAACTGCACCTGAAACAAGTTCAGAAGCACTAGCTGATCAATCATCAATAAGGACAACGAGAGGTACTCATTGCACATATGGATATCATATTGAATAGTAAGACTCATCCTGAAATGCCGTGTAGTCTACAGATGTCACCAGATTTCATCTCGGGAGAAAAAATGAAGCTACTTCGGTAGCTATAATAAGATCTCATCAACCATTTCATCTCAAATCAAGAACAATATGATCGATACTAGCTGAATTATTCTCAAAATACTCTTCAAGGAGTGAGGTTACATCGTCTCAAAATGTAGAAATGGTTAGATGAAGTATTCATCAAATACTCGTTTCTACAAGAGAAAAATCTACAGATCCAACGTATATTTCTCATCTAATAATAGTTATTTCTGTAATTTCATTTGTTTGATACTGGTATACAGTGACAGTAACTGGAGTTCATCCTTCACCACGAAGAAGATCTACTCACTCAAACAGGGACATGTCTTTTGTTAAAACTCCATCAATCTCAAGAATAGTATCTAATTGTTTTAGTCATGCAGAATATGCTGGAGATCCCTTTAGCACCTCCTCTACAAGGAGTCAATCAAATTTTTTCCCGACAACAGCTCAGATTCATTGAAATTCAATAGATCAAGCAGAACTCTCATCATAATTTACTTTCTCTTGTGGAGATAGATATGTGGTATAAGGATCTCAAAGGGCATCGACATATCATCTAATTGCGTTTTCTTCCATTTTTTCTCTTTGGAAATCTGATGGAGTAACATATTCATCACGAAGAATCGAAGATATATCTGAAATTTTCTCCAGAGAATCTGTAGAAAAAACTGGCTCAATTTTATTTGACTGTAACTGAGTTCACGAGGAGTCAAAAAATCAATCCAAAGCACTTCAGAATGTCTCAGAAGAATCTGTATCATTCAAGCTAACTTGTTTATCTTCAAGAAGCAATCACAAGACCTCGACTTCTTGAGCTAACAGAGTAGAAGAGACAGTAGTGAAAATATCCTTATACGCAACATACAATGGTGTTCATTCTATCTTTGATAGTTTATCTTCGACGAATGAAATCTTTGAAAGTTGCTCTTGAAGAGAAAGAGACGAAAGACGGTTACGAATGGTTTCTTCAATTTGTTGTTCAAAAGATTCAACTGCTCAATATGTCGACTCAATGAAACCCAGTGAAACAAACATCACTGAGTATACAACCAGACCTCCTAGTAACTTATTCATATACACATATCTAAAGTATAAATAATTTTTGCGAACTGTATTCGAAGTAAGAAAGGAAACCCTCAATTTGAATTATATGAATTGTATGTAATTTATATGATTTCATAGAGTCTAATCGTTTACTACTCCCATTAATATTAATAGTCCTGATTTTGTTCGTAATCCTTAGTTAACTCATTGTAGTTCCACATCCACAGGCAAGGTCAACATGAGATCCATTTCATCTAATGCTTTTTCATATTGCGTATCAATTTTTGATCAGGTAAATTGGTCGATATCAAACTCTACCAGAACATCAGGTTCTAATCATTCTTCATTAACATTCTCCCCCAATGGAGTATACCATTTCCCAACACTAAATTTGATTGAAGATCAATCATCAAGTTCCATTATAGTTTGGACAGATCATTTTCAAAACGATTGTGTTCACACAAGTTTTGCTCCAATCAGATCACGAAGTGCTGCCGCAACTATTTCAGAAGCACTAGCAGACATATGATCAATAAGTACAACAACTGGTAAGTTTTCCAATGTTCTGTATCATTTAGAAAGAAATTCTTCATCTGGATACATCGTGTAATCAACTTTTGTAATTTCCTCTCATACTGGAATAAAATACGAGGCTAAGTCGACGGATATAGGTAATATTCCTCATCAATTCCCCCTCATATCTAGTATGACTCACTCAAATTGATCGGTATACTCCTGAATAAGTTCCTTGAATTTTTCTAACGTATCTTCTCAAAATGTTGCTAACTCTATATAAAGCAACTTTTTTCACTCATGTTCAACTAATTTTCATGAGACAGAAGGAACATCTATAGTTCCTCTTGTTACAACGATTTCTTCAATTATTTGTGCTCTTTCTTTAAAAACAGTAAGAATGACTTCTGTTCACTTTGGTCCACGAATCTTTTTTACTGCCTCAAAGAGATCCAAGTCTGCAGTTGAGACGTCATCAATCTTTAAAATAAGATCAAGTCACATCAATCATGCTTCAAAAGCTGGAGATCATTTAAGAACTTCTTCTATCATTACTCAATCTTTCTTTTTCGTTACTACGGCTCATATTCATTCGAAGTTCTGTGTTCATTGAATAGCTTCATCAAAAGCTTCGTTTTCTTTTGCATCTAAGTAAGTAGTAAATGGATCACCAATAGCATCCACAAATCACTTGAGTCAGTTATCTTGCATCTGAGTAAAATCAATTTTTGATTGATCTATAAATTGTTCATCTAACAGTTGATATATATCTTGATATTTTTTAAATGCATCATAAGAAAATCACTCTTCAGTTATCACTCACTCGTCTTTTTCATCTTTTTCTAGGAGTCAAAAGACATCTACTGCCTGCACAAATGGTCATCAAATATATGATTGATAATACTCTTTTCACAAAACAAGTTGTAATGACCATCAAGCCAGTATTCATCATAAAATCACTCCCCACCAAAACTTACTCATTATATACTACCGAATAAAATACTAAAATGTAACAAGAACGTACTACTCGACTCTGAAAACAAAAACAAGTATTATGTATATTATGTATGTAACCCCTATATCCCAAACAATTCAAGTAATGGAACGACGATAAGGGATCGTTTTTTATCAATTTTTTGAGTGACTACACCACGAATTTCTTCAGTTCTCACTAAGGTATCCTCACCTTCATGGCATTCACCATCAAAACAACAGCGAGAGTCTGACATATCTTTTCTGTTATCACTAAGAACAAAAAATCATTCTTTCACCTTAAAGATTCTTTTGTCACATAGTGCTGTAGTTTTTGATCATTGTATGTATGGTTCTTCAAGTGCAGCACATCATTTAGGATCTAGTATGCACACTTCAACATCATCGTTTTTAAGAAGAACGATTTGATTATCTAGTCAAATCACTCTTTTTATCAAGGTATCACTTCATTGAGTTTTAAATGATATTACATCTCACGTAGTAATATCTGATACTCATGTACTTTTATCCATTGATTGTATAAGCAATACGTCTCAGGGAGAATAGGTTGGAAGCATACTCTCATCAAGAACGAGTAGTGAACTATCTGCATATCTAGAAATCAAATAATACGATGAACCTCATCAAAAAATTCATCAAATAAAAACAAAAAAACTAAGAAACATAATCGGTTGAAAAACAAATCATCGTCGCTCTGCTTCAAAATATAACAGTCAAACAAGAAAGGACACAAGGAGAAATCAAACTCAATACGAAAGAATACCAAATTCAAAATACGATATTAACAATCCAGCTCCTCCCATCATACTAAGCCATGAAAGGTAATAACTCCATTTCCAATATCTATGATGTCAACGGACAGAGCAAACTTTTATACTTGCCCATCATGAAAGAAGTAAACAAAAAACAAACAAAATTATTGATCATAAAACAATCGACATTGAATCAATGTCAATGAAGAAATCTCAAATAGTAGAAATAATAGTATCAATCATCTATTTTAAGAAGTAAATACTCGTGATGCAGAATAGTAGTAGTATAGGAGTAACGCTAGTTTCAAGATATATTTTCATAGATTTCTCGTATAGAATGTTCTTTTACAAAGACGACATCAATTCTAATAGACTTCTTCGTTGGATATTTTCGTAAAAAATTTTCAAACGTCCTTTTAATTGCTCAAATTTTCTTTTTGGTCATATATCAAGAAAGCTCATCAACAAAGTCTACAAGCTTCACCTCAATACAAACAAGAGTATACTCATTTTCCATAAGGAGATCAATTTCTCATCATCTAATGGTAAAGTTACTCTGGACAAGTTTCCATCAATTGTCTTGATATTTCTCTAAAACTATAGTTTCTGCCAGATTTCACTTCTTTCTTTTGTTTATAGACATCATGCTTGAGAAAAAGCACATAAAAAGTATATCAAACAATACACACAATTACACACAATACAGATGAAATCACTTACTACTTACTTGTTGTAGGGTATTGATTTGGATATATAATTCAATACAGTATAGGTATTGTATTCACTTCACATTCACCCTCTTTCATATGGTAAACATCACCGTCCTTGATTGGTTAATAAATAAACCTGTTCAATTAGATTCTTCAGTAGAGATACCATATTCACGTAACACATACATTGTCTACAAAGATAATGAATGAAAAGAGTATGTCTGAGAACTCTTATGATACCCAATAAAAACCGAAAAAAAATGAACCTATATTCGCACCTTAACAGGACGTGAAGAAACACGTTTTGAAGATAATAAAGCGAAAGCCAAAGAGTATTACAAAACATTTTCTGTGAAGTTTAAAAAGGAATTTCCAACTTCTGTACCTATTACAGCGAGGTTAAATCTTTACGGAAATCAAATTTATTTTTATTTCTTTGCTGAACAGAGATTTGATTTTGCACACTTAGTTAGAGAGCTCAGGGAGAAAATACCGATGAGATTCTTTATTTATCAAGTATGAGCTAGAGATAGAGTCAGACTTCATGAGTGAATTCACGAACGATACGACTCTAATTGATTGCCGCTTATGTATAGTCTTTTCAAACATCCCTTAGATCAGGTTGATTCAGATGTTATTCTAGATCAAGGCCTTCGTTGAAGATCAGCAGAAAGACTTAAAGATCGATCCTGAAAATTTGATCATACCTTAAATTTTGAACAAGAAATTTATAAAGAAGAAATACCAAAATATCCAAAAAAATGAGAAATCACCGTCTTCAATTGAAAGAAAGTAAAGTGTTTTTGATTTAACATTCTTACTCAAGATATTAAATTTAGATGAGAAGATAGTTCGAATCCATGACGATTTACGTGAGAGTTCATAACTGCTACGTTAGATGAACGAGAGAAAGACTCGAAAGAACTCACTCCCTCTACTGGAGAAAATGAAATTAGATCAAAGAGAAAAAAAAGAACACCTCGTTCTCCTCGTCGTTCTTCTGTAAAACCAACTCTAAAAAAAGAATCGTGAGCAATAAAAAGTAAACGTCCTATAAGGGGTTCAGGGAGAAAAAGACCTCAAGCTAGAAGCACATCTCTTGAAAAGAAAAACGATTGACTTATTCAAAAACAAACAAAAATATGATCTTCTCAATGAAAGAAACCATCTACTGCTCTATAAAATGAGTGAATACAATGACAAGATAGATATGTCTGCTTTTCATTTCTTGAAGTTTTGTTTTTTTCATCAGTTTGTTTCTCACTAAAGAACTCAGTTGACATTATCATCAATATTACTAGAAATACGCTACAGTTGATATTTTTAGATAGACATATGTGATTATGATTAAAGTTGAAATCATACTACGACTCTTACTTTCTGTACTTCTCCTCTTCATTCCACTCTTTTTGATTGTGAAACATAAAAAATCATTTTTCAAAAACATAATAGAAGGAATAAAAGAATCAGCTGATGAATTATGAGGTGACACAATATGAACTACTTCAAGAGAAAAGAAATTGCAAAAAGTAAAAGAAAAAGCAAAATCATTATCTACTTCTAACAAAACAGAAGAATCTCTTAATGGACAGGTCCTTTCCAAAGAACTTTCACCTGACAATAGATGAACAGATACACACCATAGAGATATATTTGATAAAATTGATGAAGAGTTACTATGAACAAAGAAAGAAACTCGTCCATCACCAATTCCTAATGAAAAAACAGAAAAGAAAAACAATAGTACAAAGAAGGTGCATACATCAGGATCATTACATAGTTCTATCAAGACACAAAAAAATGAAGAAAAAAACATGATACATTGATGAGTTCAAGCTAAAAAATCTGGTACCATAGACGATAAAGAACTTACAGCATGAGAGAATTGAGAAAAGGCAAATGAGACACCCTCTCCATACAAGACATGAGATGAAGACCTCTCTCCTATACAAAAACAAAGAGCAAAAGAAAAAGAACAACAAAAACTCAAGGAAATAAGAATTGCTGCTCTAACCAATAAAGAAAGGGGTAAATTTGATGATTACGAAAAGAAATTGATTGAAGGATTAGCACTGGATCCGGATAATAAAGAATTTCTAGAACGACTTAGCGATTATTACTTTGTTAACTGAAATCATATAAAAGCAATGACCTTGCTTAAAAGACTAGTAAATCAAAGTCCAGAAGATCACAAAGCAATTCGACAAATTTGACAAATATATGTAACCCAAGAGGATTTTGATACAGCAAGAATTCTTATTGAGAAAGCAATTAGCGTAAAAGGAGACAACCCTAAGTATCACATTACACTTGTTGATATACATTATACACAGAATAATTTGAAAAAAGCAATTAGAGCTATGGAAAAGGTTTTGAAACTGAGACCAACAAGTATAAATTACCTACTCAGTATCGCGACACTTCATGAAGAAGCAAGTGAACCAACAAGAGCATTTTGATACTACTCAAAGATTATAGAACTTGATCCAATGCATGAACTTGCTAAAGATTGACTCAAGCGTCTTTGATAGTTCTGATAGAGAAAGAACCTACCATCTACCTATCACATACTTTTTTATTATACCTACTCAATCAACTTCATGAAAAGAAAAAACAAACCTTTATTAAAATTATTCATTTTCCTTATTATTTGAATTCTCTTATTCTCAGTGATTTGAGTAATAATTACTTCTCTTTGATGAACAGGACAACAACAAGCAGCTCAACAAGAAGCATACCAACAAGTATTAGATAACATTGCGATTACTGCCACTTGAGCAAATGTTGTTATTACAGGAGCTGTAGATACATGAGACAATTGAGCAATTGTACTAACTGGAAGTTAATTTCTTTTTTCAGTTCATATCATTGCTCCTATGAAATTACTCGTACATTGATCTAAAAGAAATGCTAAAATGCGTGCTCATACAGCTACGCATCTTTTACATTTTGCATTAGATAAACTGTTGTGATCAACTAAACAAGCATGATCACTTGTAGATAACGACTACCTAAGATTTGATTTCGAAGCAAAGAATCCACTAGAAGAAAATGAACTCCTCCTTATCGAATCACAAATTAATGATCGAATACGCTGCTGATCAGTTGTATCAATTACACAGACGTCACTTGAAGAGGCAAAAAAAATGTGAGCAAAAGCATTTTTTGAAGATACCTATGGAGAAGAAGTCCGCGTAGTATCTATAGAATG
Source organism: Candidatus Absconditabacterales bacterium (assembly GCA_937965925.1). Taxonomy (GTDB): domain Bacteria; phylum Patescibacteriota; class Gracilibacteria; order Absconditabacterales; family Absconditicoccaceae; genus JAHDCT01. The sequence goes on from CALCME010000040.1 coordinate 18,102, forward strand.
TACGTCAGATAATAGTCTGGATCTCGCCAGTAAAGAATTATGTTGATGAATTCATGTACAAGATATTTCTCACATAGGAGCGTTTAAGATCGTACAACAGACCGCTGTGGCTTCTGGAATCAGAAGAATTGAAGCAGTCACCTGAACATCTGTAACTGAACAAGCACAAAAAAGCGATCGTCGCCTAGCTGACATCTCATCACGTCTTGACTGCCAACCAAAACAACTTGAAAACAAACTCGAAAAAATTCTAAAAGAATATGGGCATCTTCAATCAGATCATGCACTACTCCAATGAAAACTTATCTGTACTCATCTTGATGAATTTCATAATGAATGTGACCTACCATCTGCATGATCTGCTCGATGAAAAGGATGTATTATCAATGTAAGTTGATCGTCTTTAGAAGATCACACCTTCAAGGAAGTAATTCATCATGCAAAAGCTAGATGGTCAGATAGAAACTGGATTATCTACTCTGACGAAGGGAATTTTGCTATCTACACGTGAACATGAGATCTCTCAGCAAAACAATTTGCAAGAGACCAAGGACTAAAATGATGATGATCAGATCAGTTTGTACAATGAAAGGATGAGAAAATTAAGGAGATAGTGTAAAACCTAATTAATTAGAATCAAGTAATGTACGAATTATAGGTTTTGCT
>CALCME010000041.1 GCA_937965925.1 Candidatus Absconditabacterales bacterium
TGATACTACTACCGATACAAGTACTGACACTACTACTAATACAAGTACTGATACTACTACCGATACAAGTACTGATACTACTACCGATACAAGTACTGATACTTCTACCGATACAAGTACTGATACTTCTACCGATACAAGTACTGATACTACTACCGATACAAGTACTGACACTACTACCGATACAAGTACTGACACTTCAAGCTGATCAGGTTGATGATGAAGTTCTAGCAACTACAATCCAGCAATAGAAGACGAAAACGACACACCCGAAGTAGAAGAGGAAGAGGAAGAGGAAACCGGAACGATTACAGATATTGTAGATGATATGAATTCTCAATCAAACACCGGAACAAATTCAGAGATATATGAAACATGAATCAGTAACGAGAATAATGATGAGAGTGATGATTCGTCACAAGAGTTTATAGAAAAGATAGTGGCAACTCTTACTGAATGATCTACAACTACTGAATGAGAGTCAAGTTTCATATTACCGTTACTCCTCCCGCAAACATGAAGTGAAGATGATCTCCTTCACGGAAGTTCTGATGATCAAGAATTAGCTTCAATACTAGAAGAACTCTTTGGAACAACTACAACTTCAACGACTTCAACGACTTCAACAACTCCTACTAGACCATGAAATTGATGATGAGATCCAACAAGAAGAGGAAAATGTAGAACTGGTACTGTTCAAGTTACCTTCTGAGCAAGCGAATGTCCAGATTGAGATACAAGCTGACGCATCGATGATCATATGTGTGAACCTAGATCATGTATTGATGGGTATGTGTATGATGAAATTTTCGAACAATGTCTTCATGAAGATAGAGTAGATGTCTGTCCAGAATGAGATCAATCAGGTAGTATCACTGACAATATGTGTGATACAATGATCTGTGCTGAATGATTTACGTACGATGCATATCATAATTTTTGTGCGCCAAATGAGTATATAGATTACTGTCCTGACGGAGATCAAACAGTCAGCGTACTAGACGGAATTTGTAGTATCTCATTCCAAGAAACAATTTTGCTCTCTAGGAGCTACCGTATTCAAGACAACATCATTCAGTGAGCAAAAGAAGTCTTAGCATTAAACGTTGATGTAATTCCTAATGACTGACCTGTACTCATTGATTGATTCTTTTTTGAAGGAAATGCTCAATGTTGAGACTGACTGGTACCAGAAGTAGTATCTGAAGTTCAACTATGGAGATGAGTCTATCCATGATGAATACTACTCGAATCAACTCATGTAGAAGCAGATGGGACAGTAAATTTTATGAACTTTGGTGATCTCCTTATAGAATCCAATGGAAATGAAAAGATGTATGTGACCCTTTCTCTTCAAGATTCAATTCCAGAGACAGTTTCAGAGACAGTTTCTTGTGTATGACTGCATTTCAATTCGGCATTTGCTGTAAATGGGACTGATGATAATTGATTTTCAATTAGCCATAATCAACTTTGAGATGCCTGAACGAACTTATATATTCAAGAAGCTCCAGTATTACAATTACAAGCAGATCTTCTTGATGAGACAACAAATAGTTCAAAAACAGTTACTGCATGAGAGCAATCTGAGATTGTAGGTTGATTCATATTTAACGCACAGTATGATGACATTTATATAGAAGATCTTCGTATTGAAATCTCATGAGAGGATTCAATTACAACAGCTTCAGCAATCGACTTTATTACATTGTATGATGAGGGTCAATCAACGACAATCATCACAGAAACAGTAAATTGATCGTCAGTATACTTCAATAACGTAAACTTAGTGATTCCAAAATGAACAAGTAAAAAGTTACACGTAACAGTACAAACAGATCCAATCTGAGTTAATGAAACGTGACTTGCATCATGACCATATACGCTCGAACTTATGGTAGATACAAGTTATGCAGAGTGAATCGATTCTTGAATACTAATTAGTGGTCAGTGAGATATTACTTCATGACCTACGTATGAGTTTATAATCATAGAGTAATTCGAATCACAGGAACACTAGAATATGTTGTAGCAATAAATGAGAGAATCACTATTGACATATTTTCATATCTATATATAAGTAATTAAGATTTTATTCTCTTCTTAGTGACTTATGCGTAACCTTGCACTACTATTAACCTTAGTACTAACAACTTCAAGTACACTACTATATGGAATTCCTTCTGTATCCGCTATGACAAGAGATTATTGTCCAGATGGAGATAACACAGGTAGTTTCTATGATAGTTCGTGTGATGTACATAATGAAAAAGAATGAAAAGAAAATATATCAGATGGAGAACTATCTGCTGATACATTAAGAATTCTCAAAAATTACAAAAGACATCAAAATGATCTATTGTTAGATACAGACTACTCCATGAAAGTAGATGAGGATCTTATTGAAATGGGACATAGACTATGTGAGATTATTCTTGAGAAAGAACCAGTAGTAGAAATTGTTGTAAATGAACCGATTCCTATGGGACATTCATTGTGTTTACCAATGCCTACGACACTTCAACCAGAACCTGTTGTAGAAATTCATGTGGAAGAGATAGAATGATCAGCAGAAATAATTAAAAGAATAAGAAATAGTATTCCACTCACTCTTCCAAATACAGCAAATAAAGCATTAGTCTTACCTCTCACCTTGCCAGAGACGTGAGCTCAAGCATAAGCGATTCATATTACGTACTATATATACATACATATAAAAAAACATTCTCAGGTGATGAGAATGTTTTTTACTCGATAGGAAATTCTAAACCAATTCACATAGATGTAAAATATACTCCAATTGCTATTGTAAGAAAGACGCAACAATATTCTTGCGCAACAAATGTGTGCAACTTTTTCCTTGTTTTTTCTTATCTATTTTGTATATTCGTGATGTTTAATAACTAACCAACGATAAGATGACAAAACTAGATGAAGTGTACGAAGGATTGCTTTCTTATTTACGTGAACAAACTGATAGAGATGATCTCACGATCACGGAAATACAAAAATCCCTCTGATTTGATCATCATGGAAAAGTTTCTCATAGACTTAAAATGCTAGAGCAGTGGGGATATATTAGAAAGAACTTTGATACATGAGGGTATGATGTGTTTGAACAACCAGTAAGTGATACTGTCACTCTTCCTGTGTATGGATCAGCTCTATGTGGAAACAAATGAAGTGCTGTCATGGATAGTAAGCCAGACGAAACCATGACGTTTCCTACGGCGATGATCTGATGATGAGATAATTGATCTTATGATGATTATTTCTTTGTGAAAGCAAAAGGAGATTCTATGGAGCCATATATAGAAGATGGAAACATGGTACTTATCAAGAGATATACCATGTGACGAGAAGCAGACAAAAAAGTACTTGTCTCTCACAATGGTGATCTTAAAGTAAAAATTGTACAGAACAATAACTGAGCCTTCTTCTTATTTTCAACCAATGCTGAGAAGTTAGAAATTTTGAAGACAGATGAGGTAAGTGTAATTGGGTATGTCAGTAAAGTGATTAAGGATATATAGATCTTTCACCTAGTTTATTTAGGTGTATAAAGTAAATCTAATTCAATACATTCAATTCATTCAGGAGAAAGAGTAACACTATAATAGCTCATTCATTTAGTATCACCTGGAGAAATTTGAACGCTATATGTAGGAGATCAAGAAAGAGAACGAATTGATTCAGATACTCATGAAGATCACGTAAGTATAGAATGTAATCGTCCTACATGTATCCTTTGTAAATCATTCATATCTAAGGATTCTCAATCATTTCTTCATATATAAAGAAAATGTTTTTTCTCCATCACGAGTAGAAAAAAATAAAATAATGGGAGAAGAATTCCCTATAGATCTATAAATACTCCAATTGCTATGTTTGTATACATGATAACATCGTAATGTTTTGTTTGCACAATTGGAATCAAAAATGGGTAGGATTATTTTATTTTGCACAAGACTTTACACAAGCAGCAATCTGCTCTATGAGCGGTCATTTGTTTTCGTTTGCACATATGATGAACAGCTCTTGGGCAGTTCATCATTTTTTCATAAGAAATTTTAATCAAGACTTGGTTATATATGAAAAGCTACAGTAGAATTTACTTGTTCACTTTTGTTGTCTAGAAATTCTCCCTGGTATAATGCGTTTTACCGTCTTCAATTTCTCAATTTTTTTAAGTAGATCTTCAAACTCTTTCATGACACCATGTTCACGTTTTATTTTTCAACGGTTGTATTTCATATAGTATATACATAGTAGAAATTCCTGTACTGAAACGTACGAAGAAATAAAAGTAATTCGTCATTGCGAGGAGCTAGATTATTTTTTCTAGCGACGTGGCAATCTCGTGAGGATAATATTTCTTGAGAGATATCTTGAGATTACCACGACTCACTATGGTTCGTCTCGTAATGACAATAGTCGTCTTTAGCTTTGAACTTTGAACTTTACCTTCTTTTTGGATAGTATTTCTTCTTTTTATTCTTCTTATACTGTTGTTGTTTTGCATTTTTTTCTCAGTTTTTTTTCTTGGCATTTTTTTCGACTTGTGCAAAATCTACGGTCGAAAAGTCGAGATGAAATGGCTGATCTGAAACAATATCTATATCTTGTTTGATCAATTTTAAGATCAGTCTAAGATATTTGATTTCTTCTGGTTCACACAGCATCATAGCCTTTCCAGACTGTCCAGCTCTTCATGTTCTTCAGATACGATGCACATAGACTTCTGGTTCACGTGGAACATCAAAAATAATCACATGAGAGAGGAGGTCCACATCGATCCCCCTTGCAGCAATATCAGTTGCAACGAGTATACGAACAGATCCATCCTTCAGTCATTTCAAAGCTCTCTGTCTTGCATTTTGTGACTTGTTCCCATGAAGTGCAGCACTTTCAATTCATTCTTTGTTTAATACTTTAACAACCTTATCAGCTCCATGCTTGGTTCTTGTAAACACTACAGCACTTGTTATCGTCGGATCATTCAACAGATGAAGCAAAAGTTTCCTTTTATCTTCTTTCTTCGTGGTGTATAACGACTGGTCTATTTTTTCTACGGTTGATGAGGGAGGAGTTACACTAATATGTTCCGGATTAGTCAAAAACTGTTCTGAGAGTTTCGTTACATGAGGTGCTACAGTCGCAGAAAAGAACAGAGTTTGTTTTTTCTTTGGGAGATAGTTTTGGAGTTTCTTCATATCATGAATAAATCACATATCTAGCATACGGTCAGCTTCATCCAAGACGAATACTTCTATTCGATTTAAATTGATATGTTTTTGATTGATAAGATCCAACAGTCTTCATGGTGTAGCGACAAGAATATCTACTCACGCACGAATTCTATTTACTTGCTTCCCTTGTTTCACTCCACCAAATATAACAGTGTTCTCGATCTTTGTATGAGTACTGTATTCTTTAAGATTCTCTCAGATCTGTACAGCTAACTCTCTGGTTGGAGTTACAATAAGTCCACGAATTGCTCTTCTTTTCTTATCTTTAAATGAGGCATTCGAATCATTTGTGATAAGTTTGTGTAACATGGGAAGACAGAAAGCAGCAGTTTTTCCAGTACCCGTCTGAGCACATCAAAACACATCTCTTCACTCTATTCCTAGTGGAATAGTAGCTTCTTGAATAGGAGTAGGCGTTTCATATCATATTCACTCAAGTGCTTTTAGAAGATCTTTATGTAATGGTAGGTCAGAAAAAAGGGACATATAATGTATGTATATAAAATAATCCTACGGATTTTTGATTCTAAATGTGTATGCAGAATACTACGATTATATAATCTATTCAAACATAGTACTTGGAGTAAAATTTGATTGTTTCATAATTTCAATAGTTATTTACTTCCCTAATAACATATCTACCAAAATACTTGCATATGATCAAGAGGGGAGTGTGAAGTTAACAACGAGATCATCTCAGTCAAATCTTGCTTTCTTCTTGGTTGGTGTTACCCAAAATGGTCTTCTAAGACCATACACAAGATCTTTCGTAAATGCTCACATATTAGTCTGATCTAAATGATGACGAGCGAGAAATTCTGCTTCAAACATACCAGATTCAGTTTCTCGAGAAGTAATTGGAAGATTTACTCAGGGAATGGGTCATGTCGGAATCATACGTGTTGGATCGTACTCAAGAGGAGTTCAAAATCACTTAGGAGTAAAGAAAATCTCTCCAGTAAATGCTGCTCACTGTGATCCTCTTCTTCCTTTTCATCACGCTCTAGATGATTTTTTTCACTTGTGCATATCAGCCTGTTTCACTTTACACAGAGTTACTGTATTCGTTTCCTGGCTATATATTCCATACGTTGTTTTTCCTTTCTCCTTCCAGATAAGAATATCACCATCTAGTATTCCTCTCTTAAATTGCTTCATTCTAAGCGTTACATAACTGTTGAATAACTGGCTTGCAAATGCTTGAAGCTTGAAGATCGCATCTGGAGTGGTAAACTTTTCTTTGGACTCTCATGTAAACATATCATGTCCTTGCTTCGCATTTCTTCATTTAATACCAAAACGTTGTTCTCAGAACTTATTTGGATATCAATCATCGAGCAGCGCCTTAACCTGTTCCTCAGCTTGAATTTTCTCTTCTTTTCACAGATTCTTAGTAGATCTAAGTCTTATACTAAAGCTATTGGTAATAGGAGTAGACATATTTAGAGGGAACTCATGTCTTCAAATTTGTAGTACGGTACAGATCTCAGCCAGTGCATCGACAAAAACTTGTTCCCCGCCTAGTTTTTTCAAAGCTCTATCATAGATGCTTATTCGCTGTCTCGCAATAGCCTTCTTGTCTTTTAATCATGCTATACCAAGCGTCATACGAGAAATTTTGAATCTACTACGTAGATGATCGATTAGCTCATAAGTTGTTATATTCCTTTTTTCTATCTGAACATAGAATGCATCTCACTTTCCAGAAAGTGTAAAAGGAAGATTTTCAGACACATAGAAATCTTGAGATTTTTGCTTGAATGTAAAAAGCATGGTCTACAGGAGTATTTATAATGAGTAAATTTGACAGAAAAAAATATGTCAATATAATATATGTTCTTTACTATATGTATACAACAATGAATTACAATGGATCAAGTAGAGCAAGAGAAAGATTAAGAGAAAGAATAAGAAATCAGACATGAGTAGGTTATACTCGAAACAGACTATGTATTGTTGTTTTTCTCTTTTCATTAGTAGGAATTATTTTTTCAGTTTCATGAAAGAGCTTTGCTCAACATTTAGATCAAGAATCAATATGCTGAGACTGAATTCGTGAAATTCGGGAGTGATGTGATGATGGGAATAATATAAGCTGAGATTGATGTTCTACCATGTGTCTTATAGAAAACAATCAATCATGTGATCAAGACGTTGAATGCAAAAGTGGGCTGTGTAGAAAGAATTTTTGTTATGGTATGTATATACCGGAGGATGAAAATTTTTATACATGCGGAGGAGATATACAATGAACATTTCTATTATGAAACAATACGCTCAAGGAAGTAGCAGTAAAAATAAGTAACAAAAGTACTCAATATTGATTTAGAACTATACCAGAACATGTTGGAGAGCTCTGAACGTTTGTACTACCAGTACAGACTTCTGATAA
>CALCME010000042.1 GCA_937965925.1 Candidatus Absconditabacterales bacterium
CGATGCGATAGTGAGCAGAAATGTGTAGTAGATTGTTACTTTTTCTTCTCTTTTCATATTTCCATTATTCCACTTGTTGAAATAGTTGCGGAGAAAGTAGAGTTTATTGAGCTTCATGGTTAGTGAAGAAGTATAAAAAAAACTAGAGCGATCTATTGGATGAGTCTATCTTGATAGAATCGACGGAGGATGATGAAGATCATTCCTGTTCGAAGGCAAATCAGATAATATCAGTAACTCTTTCAAAAACATTATTGATCTTGAAAGCATTCGTTCATGGAAGATTGAGCTTGTCGTTGATAATCGGTGCAACGAACAGAATTGATATTACTATCAATAAACCTAACATCACAAATCTGATATTGTTTCATGCTTTCTTGATGTTTGCATCGTCTCATTTTGAGAAGACAAACTGAAAGACAGCAAGTATCAGTGCATAGATAGCACCGACAAACACAATAATTACCAGAAACGCCAAAATATTCAGCACAGTATTTTCATATGCTGAATAATCGCTATTTGTAAACGGTGGTCGCCATGTTCCTGATGCAAGATAGAGTAGTGTTGTTCCCATAGAAGCATGATGAAACAAAAGGGGATACTATTATTCCTTTGGATTCTTCGTTGCTCTTTCTAGTGTCTTGTAGACGAAGAACTTTTTGAAGAGATCATCACCAGATTTCTTGTGGAGAAGTTTTGCTGCTCTTGATGAGACTTGTGCACCTTTTCCGATCCACTCTTTGATAGTATCGATATCTGCTTCACATGTGTGTGTGAGAGGATTATACCAACCAAGAACACTCTTGAATCCAGATTTTACTGGTCTTGTATGTTCTGTAAGAACGATTCTGTAGAAAGGTGTTTTATGTCTTCACTGTCTTGATAGTCTGATAGTTAGCATGGAGGTCGCGTACGTATAAAAATGGTAAAGATTATTTTAGCTTAGTCACAGCTTTGTGTGCTGTGTGCTTTCTGTCTCTTTTGCAGTATTTTGTTAGTGTTGGTTTGTCTCCGTTCATCTTGTTGTATGTTGTGATGTAGTTTGTTGTTCCACAATCAGCACAGACAAGTGCAGCAAGGATTCTAGCTCATTTTTTTGCCATTAGGTCCTGGGAGTATATGAATTAAATATCTCTAGTGAGATGAGTATAGGAATATTGTTATCTATTTCTATTGTATTATAATATTTTAGTATGTCTATAAGAATGGTGGCATAGGGCAGATTTGAACTGCCGACCTCGCCCTTATGAGAGGCGCGCTCTCACCAACTGAGCTACTATGCCATAGATAATATAACGGTGAATGTACGGATCGGTGAGGGAGGGATTCGAACCCTCGGTCCGATTTCTCGGACGACTCGTTAGCAGTGAGTTCCATTCGACCACTCTGGCACCTCACCAAATAGCATACACATGGTAGTTTTTCTTTCTTTTTCATAGAATATTTTTGACAAACAAAAAAACTTTTTGAAAAAGACAGGCACCAATGTGAAGAAAGATAGCTATTCAAAATTGCTTTTCAAGGCTAATTCGCTACAATTTGTATATATTTATCGCTTGGAGTATATATGGTCGCAGAACATATCGATATATGACTAGATGATGGGAACGTCAGTGAAGAGTTGCAAGAGCTTTCCGAGGAGGATGTGCAACAGTTTCAGCAAAAACAAAAAAAGGCAAAGAAGGTAAGAAAACAGATGAAAGCGCAGCAAGTAAGAGGACAAAAACAAGCGCATCTCCTTGTATTATTGCTTCGTTATGTGACTGATCTGAAAGTGCTGTGAATGTTTCTGGAGATCGTCGAGCAGGATGTGAGTATCGAGACTGTTTTCTGAATGGTCTATCCGTTCTTGATGACTAAGAAAGATATGATCGATGAGGAGCTGTCATATTCATTTGAAAAAGAGCTGAGACTAGGGACGTATATCGACTATGTCGAAGAGCTGATCGAGATGGATGAGAACCTGTGAGTGTTTGTGACAGAGCATAGAGATCAGATAGAAGATTTTGTCTATGCGTTGATCGTCTATTTCAACGTCGATGATATCAAGACGCTTATCACGAGCCGTGGAGATGAACATGTGAAAGAGCTTATTCGTAGTGGATTGAGAGGAGAGGAGTAGATCAGCATTATGATAGTGCATCAATTCTACGTCTCACAAGATCAAGGTATCATTTGACTTCATAGTTAAAAAGTTCAAAATTTCATATCACACTAGCTAAAATTGAACGCATTGTGGCATTTATTATCTCAGATTTTCAATTTCATAGCTCTGTTTTAATATCTGAACTTGATCCAAAATGAACGTAATCATCATTCTGTTTTACTGTAGTTGTTGTCACACTTGAATTTTTAGAAGGTGTAACATCTGCCATTAATAATTGAACTGATGTCTTTAACGATTCTTGATTTATTTCGATTCAAGAGTATTGCATAAAAGTTTCTTGTAATTCTTTTGCCCATAAAATTACTTCATTTTTTATCTCATATAACAATTCTTTATCTTCTATTTTATTGATCCTGTTGGAAAATCACTCAAAACTATTTTCAAAAATAAATGCAATTGTTCAACTTATATCTTTTATATTCTGTCTATATGAAGTAATATTCATTTTTTTGGGATACATGATCTTTA
>CALCME010000043.1 GCA_937965925.1 Candidatus Absconditabacterales bacterium
AAATCTTTGCTGAATTCCTGCACTTTCTGTGCCCGTATGAACTGCAAAAGAGGGTGATGTTGATCTTCCTATTTGATTTCAGATCATGACAAAGCAATGGAATGAGAAAGAAATGTTTGAGATTGCGAAATGAATAGAGAAACAATGGGGAAGGAGTGAGATTAAGAAACCATTGTAGAGGCGATTATCTATCGCCATAGTGTCATTGTGAAGATAGGATTCAACTGTATATGCATATGCTAGTGGCGATTCCTAATAGCCGGTACAATAACATATAGAAATAGTATTAATAATAATTTATCTACCTATTACTCACTATGATCGTTCGTGTTTGAGTATGAGAGAAGTATGACAGATCTATCTATCGATGGATATGAGCGTGAGTCCTTCTTTTTTGACTGATGTGATTATCTTTACGAGAGAAGGACCGGCGATGAGTCATTCTTCTTGTTGCAGTGGTTACTGCATATTCTTGGTATGAATGGAAAACTCAACACGATGAGGAAATTGCTACTGTAAAGGATTGATTTCTTCAAATCGAATGAAAAACATACTATTGGAATGATCTAAAGTGATTTTCATTGGACTATTCATCAAATTCTATCACACTAGAACATACACCAAAAACGCTGTTCTTGTATACGCACAAAAACGTAGAAATCTTTACGTTCAAAGATACGCATGAACATGTCGTTCTTTTCTCTCAGATATTAGAGCATCACATTCCTTATGTAAAGGAGATACATCTAGACTGGATTAAGAGAGTTCAAAGATTTTTGAAAATTTAACATATATATCTAGATTTTTTAGTATATAATCATGTTTTGTGTTATGCATGAAAAACGAATATTATTTGGGATGTGATTTCTTTTATTGCTAGCTTTGAATGGATACTTTTTTGTGGCAATGATCTATCCTGAGCGATGAGTGTGGTATGTTATTCTCCTTGCTCTGTTTGGTTTATGGTATTGGCTACGTTGGCAAAAATTCACAAAAGACAAATAAGTCTCCTGAAGATAAATCTCTTGAAACTCTTGTTGAAAAAATGCGAAAGTTAGCTATATAGGTAGTATTGTACTATACATAACTACAAATAACTATTAATAATTTAAAGTAATCATAAATATTAATAAATAACGTGTCTTCTAGATACTCTCTAGAGACTGTATGGGGTCTGTATAAAGACTTTGTGCTTTTATTTAGACATTCCTAGGTCATTCTATGATACATTTGCGTGAAAATATATTTGATGAAAATGCAGAGTTCGTTTCGTTTGAAAAGTATTTTGAAGAAACGAAAGCTACCTTGTGATGCAAGGTGATGATCGGGAATTCACAGTTTTCACAGGCTCAAAAAGATGTGTTTGATGAGACTCTTTCTGGTATTGTAGAGTATCTACAATGAGAAGAAGTATATTTTGAGTGAGTAAGAGATTACTTTGAATGATCACTTCAACTCCTAAACAATAAGCTTGATGCTTTTTCTGATAAAATGAAATCTGATAATCACTATGATCTTCGTGGTGTAATGCAGATTTTTTTTAATGACCAGTATGTGTCAGCTCTTATTTGACTCTCTAGTTTATTGATTTTCAGAAACGATAAACTTGTCTATTCTGTAAGTAATGGAACCTCGCTAGGAAAGATAGATGTTTTTTCAGAACTCATTGAGTGAGACCTCCAAGAAGACGATCAGGTGATTCTTTTTTGAAACGATGTTCAAATCTACTTCGATCAGGATGATCTGACGAAAATGACGAATATGGCAAAGACTGAAGACATTCATTTTGTTGATCAACTTTTGGAAATAATTGCAGTGAGAGTCGATGAAAAGAAATTATGATTCTATCAAGATGTACAGTATACAACATGAAAAAAAGTAACCAAAAGAAAACTTAAGAAATGAATGCTAAAATGAGTGAAATCTTTTTCAGATGTTGTAAGTCGTTTACAAGCACATTCTACGACGCTCTTGTATTGATTTGCATGATTGTTTGTGTTTCTTCTGTTGTATTGGGCATTAAGTTGATTTATGTGAGATGCAGAATCAGTCATTAAAGATACAAATGGTGATATTCTTGTAGACTTTTCGATTGAGGATATACAAGAAGATATCAGTAGATTTGAATCTATTAAGGCAAATAGTAATGAAAAAGTAAAAGCCTATAATCAGATTATGTCTCGCCTGAATACATTAGAAGAAAAAAATTTACGAGCATTTGATGTAGCTGAGTTAAAATGAATTGTCCAACAAGAGTATAAAGATTGATTTAATATAACGTATTTACAGACAGCAGAAGATGTTGGTTCTCCGGTCTACACGTTTACACAACAAGAAAAGAACTCCCTCGGAAATAAATCTCATCTGTATATGAATAATGGATTTATGGTAAGTGGAGAGGATTGAGTTCTTATATGAGCTATCAATGAGACGGTAAGATGATCGTTGGTGAGTTCAGCGATAGGACAAAAATTAGAATCATGTTACTTCAATCTTCTGAAGAATGGACTGTTTTGTGCTTCAAGTGATGGATCGATTTATAATATCGATAAAAATTGATTTTCACCAATTACTACTGACGATGGAAAGTTTCCTCGTGCAATAGAATCGTTGGGAACATGGAGAACGTCAAACATGTATACCCTAACAAACGACACAAGATTCAATCAACAATGATCATATATTCTAAGATTTCAAAACAAAGTATGATCTCAGGCTTCATTTTGAAAATCTACACAATACGTCTTGTGAGAAAATTTTAAAAGTAATAACCCAAATGCATTTGGAAGTTGATGAGTTGCTTCTTTTGCGATTGATTCTACCTTTATTGTTTGGTCTAGATGAGATAAGTGACTCTATCAGTTATGGAAAGAGTGAAATAGTGATACGCTGATGGACGGACGTAAAATTGAATTAAAATGAGGTGATACGGTTTCAAACCCATTTTCAGATGAAGTTCGCGTCTTTGCTTCTGCCACAGATAGAACCGTACAGTTCTTCGATAAAACAAATCAGTACTTTAGTGTCTATCGTACAAATCCACTCAAAACAACAAATCCAAAATGATGGAATGCAGAGTACTTGTTTATGATCGATTTTGATCTAGGAGAGTGAAACGAAATAATTGATGTGTATGTAGAAGAATGAGAAAAATCTCAACTGTATGCCATGACCAAAGAACATATCTATAAGTTTTCTCTTCATGAACGATTAGATACCTATTCAAAAGAAGCTGAAGAGGATTAAAAAATGTCTGATTCCTTTTGATTATTCATATTTTTTAACATGTGAATTGAAGATAAAACTGAAAAATATAGAAAGCTAGTTGATGAATTATATACTGCACCTGATTGAACTGAATACAAATTAATACTCATATTATGTTGAGAAAACCTCTACAATGAGACAATATTTGCTTGTCAAAAATACCTTCTTGATAATTTTAACTACTTAAATGAAACAGAAGTTGAAGATGATTTTTGAGAACGTTATGTAATTATTTGTGAAAATAATTTCGCTGGGATATCAGCTTTTTATTATGGTGCAAAATTATATATTACTAATGAGTTAAAAGAAAATAAACTACCATAAATTTATTTTATACATAAACGAATATGAGTTCTCCAGAGCTAAGAAAGATACGAGATCGTTTTTGGAAGAGTAAGAATCATGCTTGGGCACCACCAGCATCATTAATCGTGAATAGTGCCGATGATCCTACTACGATGTTTAATACAGCTGGTATGCAACCACTTGTACCATACCTTATGGGAAAGGAACATCCTACGTGATCTACGAGAGTGTATAATATTCAGTGATGTGTTAGAACTGTTGATATAGATGAGGTGGGAGATGTTTC
>CALCME010000044.1 GCA_937965925.1 Candidatus Absconditabacterales bacterium
TGTTATATGGAGGATCAATATAGATCATTTTCACTTCATTGTGGTAGTGATTCATGAGGAGCTTGAGTACCTCAAGATTATCTCATTCAATGAAGAGATTTTTAGTCTCATCTCGATTTATACTCTTATCTTGTTGAGGACGTAAGGTGAGTTTACTTGGTTGCTTAGCTGTTCTTTTGGCTTCTTCTTTTCCATGTCGGTTCATTGTATATCGTTCTTTGTTCTCACTTACCTCATCTTGCATGTATGTCTTGAATGCTTCGAAGTTAAACTTTCCATCATCCAAAAATTGTGGGAAGAGTTGATAAAGTTCCTTTAATTCTTGTTCTGATATGTTGGGTGAGTTGGTCATGGGTGTGGGAAGAGTGAAGATTTATTTAATAATTTTTTGATACTTCTATGTGTAGTTCTATTAAAATTCCTACTATTGTGTCCGTAGCTCTTGCTACTGTTTTTAGTACTATCATTTCTATATGAGGCATTTTTATGTTTTTTCAGTGTCATAGTGTACCGAATGTGTGTCTTGCTTGTGATATGTCGTCCAGCATTGAGACTGACTTTTCTATTACTCATTTTATGATTCATGATTTTGTTTTATCCATAGAATTTTTATTCATTATATGCTTAAATGTCTTTGCTACATTATCCTTTATTTTCCGTTCATATTTATCATCTCAGTCTTCTCATAGTATTGTTTTGCATACACTATCTATGAGTCAGTAGCAATGATCTATGAATGAGTTTGGCTCTAATGACAGACTGCTTTCAGCACTGATGATTTTCTTTTCTAGCTCGTTCCAGTATGGGTATTCTTTTATTAGATTTTTGCATCGATATAGTTCTGATTCAGTGTGATTATTGTAGTATTTTTCTTCCTTTTCTCGCTCTTTTTGTTGCCTTATTATTTTTCAGATGTCAGGAGTATTCTGCATTCACCTTCTAATGCCTGCACCTATCATTCTAGTGCTTTCTTTTAACTGCTTACTCATATCTTCAGATAATTGATTTCATATAGATTTAAGTTTTAGATGTATAATTTCTTCAACCATTATTCTTATATTATTAAAAGTTGTTTATTGTATAGTGGTATCTTTGTTTTTCGCAAGCTGATATGGCTCTTATATCTACTTTTTCATAGTTATTTCTTTAGGAGTTATGTTCATAATTAACAAAAAATCGCAAGGCTGATTTTGCGACTTATAACTCATTTTGTAGATTCAATTTGACTAAACAGTTCTAGTGATCAGGGAAGGAATACACATAATGATCTGATCGTTTATATCTAGTCTAGCATCAAAGTAGATCGATTATTAAGCTGATTCTCTATATTGTGATCTTGGTTGAGAACAATCTCTCATGTAAGACGATATTGAATTGTAATTACATATCTATTATTCGCTCAAAGCCTTATGATCTGCTGATTTACGAGATGATTTATCTCATGCTGACTGAGTATAAAATAATCTCGACGTATTTGGTTGTTTTGCATATATCTGGTTACAAATACATAGAACATATTGATGTTTGCGTTATTTAGTAATGCTTGATTTCCTATTGTGAAGACAAAGGAGAATCATTGTCCATTTTGCCTTAATGTTGCTGAACTTTTGACTTGTATGTAACGAATGTTATTTCCTGTTGTGTAGGCTACGACATCTACTCAGATATCTACTGGTGCCACATTTGCTTGGTATCATTGCATGATAAGTTCCGAGCAAACTGCGTATTCTCCTGCTGTGCCAATGTAATTTGACCTATGATTTCATTCAACCATCTCTGCTATTTCCATATTTAGTGCTGTCTCTTCTTGAGGTGATTCTTGCTGTTCAACTGTCTTTCATAAGAGATTTAGAGGTCATTCATCTTGTTCTGCCGTGAATAATTGTTCCCTGCTTGCTTCATTATGATTTTCTTTATGGATAAATAAACCACGATTCACTCTGATGAATTTGCTATCATGGTTATCCCTTATATCTACTGCTAAGAATGATCACACTTGATTACCTACTTGTGTATGAATTTGATTTGTTTCTTCTAGAGATCAATTGTATACATACATCTTATTTTCTATCGCTTGTCTTGCGATTTCTCCTGCTTTCATGGCTTTAGAGCTATGTTTGAGAATGTACTCAATTGCTTCACGGAGTGTGGCGTTTTTCGGCATTTGATCAGACATTATATTTTTGAGAATAAAAAAAGGCACCTCACAATAGTAGTCGGTGCCGATATTCTCATAGCTTGCAATGCAGTCAATCAGAATAAATTCCGACATGCGAGATGCCCTTTTTATCTAATTAACTTTATTACAAGCAAAAAACGGAGATTTCTCTCCTACTATTTTGAATATCGGCTCTTCTTTTGTACTGATTTACTACTAAAAAAACAACCTCGGTATGAAGTTGCTTTTGATGGATTTACTTTTTCTTGTTTATATTGAAGATGATGTTTACTTGCTTATCTGGTCTTGGTTTAGGTTTCTTTTTCTGGTCTACATAGGGCATCAATAGTACTTGCCATTTCTCAAGTAGTGGCTTCATGCTATGATTCTTGCTGGTGAAGATATCTTTACTCTCAAGATAGGTGAATTCTAGTTTGTATTCGCTTCAATCTTGGCTGATCTGTCATTCTTTGTATAGTTTTTCAAGTGCTTCTGGAGGAATAACGAGGAATCATTGTTGCATTCCATATCTGAGTCGGATGACGTATGCATAATGTTTCCCTATAGGGAGATAATGGTTGATCTTCTTTGCTTTATGCTGATTCATGATGCAGTATCCTACGAAGATAATAAGTTCACCTACTTGGATGCATTCTTGGTCTCGAAGCATCTTTACTTCTGGATCTACTCATCTGATAGATAGCTCGCTTCTTACTGCGTATAAAGATGCTGTATGTAGGAATCTTGGGTCATTAGTTTCGATGGGTCTGCTATAACTCTCTGCCATGGGTATGTGAATGATAAATTGTATCACTGGATACACATAGGGAATAGAGGTGCTATAGCGAGCTAGAGATCTATCTTCATGCAAGCTTCTTCTAGTTCATCATCTGTGATGCAAAGGTAGAGTTTGGTGACTGCAAGGCTACTATGATTGAGGCGATGCATAATGAGAGGTAGTGGAATGCCCTTTAATCTGGCTTGATATCCTCGTGTTTTACGTAAGGTGTGTCATCAATAGCTTCACTTGAGCCCAACACTCTTTGTTCGCTTGTTAATCAATACTCGTGCATTTCTTCTATCCATCTGCTTGATTCAATGTGGCATGTATCTAGTTGAGTAGAAGACATAGTTATCTCTATCACTAACTACTTTGTGGTACTTCTCTCGGAATCTCTTAAGAGTAGCTTTTACTTTGGGTGTTATTGTGATCTTGCTCGTTTTTCCTGTCTTTCTCTCCCTAAGCGTAAAGAACTCTACAGGCGTGCCATCTGTCTGATAGAGGTGCCTTACTTGGAGTGAGAGGAGGTCTGTTATTCTTAGAGCTGAGTTTACTCATAGCTCCAGGAGAAGAAGATCTCTGACCTTGTCTTGTCAGATAAGGATGTTTTTGATAGCTTGGAGTTGTTTGAGTGACCTAATTGGTGAAGTTTTTTTCATAAGGTATGTTATTGGACTAAAATACTGCATATTGGCAGTTATGACCACACATATCTAAGAGGGTTTTAATAGCTAGTGGAAGAAGTGGCTTGATTATTGCTAATTATCTGATGATTGTACTCTTTGTGGATTGTGTCCAATAAATTAAAACTCACACGCATTGTGTGAGTTTAGAGTTGATGTCTATTGAAGTATGATAATCTTTATGCCTTCTTGCTTTTTGCATATAAGTAAAATCATACTATAAGGCTTGCTATGAAGATTATAGCAGATAGCCAAAATAGTGGAATAAATCAAAATGTTTCTACTAGTGTTCAATCTTCTGCAACATAATTGGGTGAAGTAGTGTATCAAATTCAGCATCATAGCATAGCTAGTAGTGCTATTCCACTGATTATAAATCACTTGTTCATGAATTTGTAAATATAATAAAAATCTTGATATCGGGAGATGGGAGGCTCGAACTCCCTCTGGCCTCGTGCGAACTATCCAATACCACTACACTACACATCTATTAAGACTAGATGCAACCTCTCCCAGTAAGGCCAGTCTCCACAGGTGTTGTAGTTCGTACATTTAGGATTATTAGCATTCAGATCATGGTTGATATTCGTTTAGAGGTAAAGCTTTTACTTATCGTTAGGGATTCGGTACAGGTGATTGGTAGTTCAACTTCTTTACATTAACTATTTCGATTCTGTGTACTAGTTTTTTTTATTTTTTGTATTTGCTTTATCAAAGCATCTGAATTTAGTGAACTATCTACTTTTGGTGAATTATCGATTTTTGAGCTGATATTAATTTCTTTTATGCATTTTTTGATCCACTTCATCATTATTCGATTCTCTTCGCCTTCATAATGCAATGTACAATGAGGACACTTCAACGTTTCATGCTCTATTCTTTTCTTCTCAGCATATCTCCAGACTTTAAATGATAGGTTTGATTTTTTTCCTCATTGACATGCTTGAACTATGTTCATCTTATGATAGATGCTATTGAGACTTTCTCATCTTTGTATGAGAAGATCTAGCTCTGGTTCTAGTTGTCTTCGTCTGTAAAGAGTTCTCTGATGTATGCGTAGAACTCATGCTATCTCTCTATAGTTTGCTCAAATCGCACAGAGACCTTTTATCCTGTTGATAGTGTCTGCATTAAACTTCTTTGACTTGATCTTCCTATTTTTGCCTGTCATTTTCTCTATAGCCTGTTGATCATAGTCACTATTTCATACTATGAGATTGACGAAAAAATTTCTTTGTATAGTATCTGCCTCTCCAAGAAGGGCTGATAGGGGGTGTTTTGTGGACATTTTCGTTCTTTATTAAGTCTAAAGAATGTTGTAAGTGTGCTTTGCTTCTAACCTTTGAGGTTATTACTTAGCTTGTGGTATGTCCATAGTGAGACTTTCTGTGAGGGTATAATTTTGAGAGGCCATTTTTGACCTTGAAGGATGGAGTAGTGTGCGTCACTGGTGCATGTTTTTTACTGTTTTTTTTTGGAGAGAACTGGGGTTTGGTGATTTATGGAAGTCATTGCTGACCTATTTGCCTTTTCCCTTTCTCTTCTTCTCTATACTATGTTCTACTCTCTTTCTCTTACTCTAATCTATCGGAGAGAAGGTTGCTCAACTTTTATGAATTCGAAGTGTTCTAGCTGATCTTGGGAGAGTGATTGATAAAGGGGAGTATGTGTGCCATAGCTGTTAGTATGAGTGTGCATCAATTGAATCAAATACAGAGAATCCCTTCTTTGTATGAAGTTTAGTACACTTGAGAATACATGTTCGACACGTCTCGTTACATCTCCAGATTACTTCAGAAAAAATTAGTTAATCATGGTTTATAGTTGATTGTTAACTTAATAAGCTTTGTGGCATTTCTTCCTTGTTTACAAGAAAAGACCGCATGGAGAGATGCGATCTTTCGTGACTTTATGTATGGC
>CALCME010000045.1 GCA_937965925.1 Candidatus Absconditabacterales bacterium
TGATTACAATCTCAGTTGCGACAAGGAGCGTTACTGTTGGTGCTGTATGGATTGTGATTAGCAATACCCTTACTGCTGGTATGATTTGTGTATGATCGTTGGAGAGGGACAGATCGATGAACCTGGTTTGCTTGAAGACAGATTAAATTCCTGTGAAGAAACGTTCATACGACCACATTGATTGCTTGATCTTTGTTGATAGTAGTTGGTCTGTTGAGTGTGTTCTGATGACTAGATCTGATAGCTGCTCGATGAGCGAAGAGTTTTTGAAATTGATGGTTGGGTGAAATTGAGAGAGGACTGTTGGGAGAGTAGTATTCATTGTTTACTCGTCATTTGGCATGAAGGAACTAGGGAATGGTATTGAATAAAATTTTGATGAATCTTGAGAAGTTTCAGAAACTACATTTCTCATTTTCTCGTCAGATATCAAAATTGATATAGTGTTTTTTACTGATTCAGTATCTACTTTAGTAGCTTTTGGGGATTGGCATCAGTATGTGCATATGGTTGCCAAGGTGAGCAATGCATTTCAAAGTCTACTCATTTGTTAAATTTCTTGTAAAATAAAAAAGAGTGTTTTAGAATACACGTAATTTGTACTCTGTCAATACTAAAGGATGATTATGAATGAGTGACTTGAAACCATCTACCCTATGAATACAGAAGGATCCTGCGTAGTTTATGCTGTAGTATTGATAGAAAAAAAACTCGAGAGCTTCTCGAGTTTTTATGTTACGTATTAGTTTCTTTCTTATTTAGAAATTTCTAGACCAAATATTCCCATTTCTAAGATAAAAGCTATACTAGAGAGTGCAATTTCAAGATCGGATGTTAATGCTCAAGCATTACTCAATCTTGATCTCGCAACATCTATTTTAGCAATCATTTTTTGTGATACGAGAATAGCTTCTTTTTTGATGTTTTTATTTAACAGCACATCTCCTCATCATACATTACGCTTTCCGATAAATTTGTTAAGAAGATTATTCACAAGAGAAAAAATATTTGTATATTTTCACTGACATGCATTAGTGTTGAAATAATCTGTACTATACTCTTCCACTAACGGTTCTGATCATCAATTCTCAATTGGCTCAATACATTCTGTATAGAAATAACTGTATTCTGTTTTGATTTTCTCTTGTATAGCATCTAATTTCTCTACGATAGAGTCTAATGAAACATGTTCTACTTTGATCTCAGCATTTTCTCCTGCGGGATTGAATCTTTTTCTTACATCTGAACATCCTGTCGTTGAACAACTACTTGGAACTGCAGAATTTAGTCTTAATGATCAGTAAAGTCAAGATGGTCATGCTTCACAAAATTGAACAAAGTCTATTGCAGCTTTAGATACATTATCTCAAGAAATCTCAAATTCATGTACATAAAATCATCATAGTATTTGATTACATCCCCTATGATCTGCTGAAAGATCCATTCAGTTGAATTTTTCTGATGGAAAGTTCTTAGCGGGATAGTACATTCAAGGAGAATATATCTTTGATGCTGGTTCAAATGTAAATTGAGTATTTATATCAAATCACTGTATTTCAAAAGTATATCAAGCATTTTTAGGATTTTCATAGGTCTTTTGTGTTGAGATGAAATCAACTGAATCATCAAAACTCCAGTATTCTCATTGACCTATATAATCACCTGGATCGCTATCATATACAAGAGTGAATGATTGTGAGAAGCTAACTCATATCATTGCTAAAAACAAGAGTCATGATGTGATGAGTATTTTATACATTGAATCTGAAAAATAAGAAATAATAAAAAAATAGTATATATGCTATTGTTTCTGATGCATCCACATACTTGCTAACCATCAGAATCAAAACAAAAATAATGCTACTCGTCGAACTGGATTGACGGTTCTTAAGAGTGGTATATACTGATACAGAGCAAGTGCTGCTGATATGATTCACATTTCGAATAGCCAAGCATCAGCAAACTTGAAATGATGAAAGTTTTCTAGAGGAGTAGCGAAGATTCAGCTTATTCATTTTCTCGGTTTGTAGAGTTTTACCATCACAGGTATGAGAAAAATTATCGCAAGTCATACATAAATAAAAGGATTGAGCGTAGAGAACCAAGGGATATAACTTGCAAGACCTAGTCAGAATGCGTATAGCATGACTTTATAGGCTGATATATCCCACAATCACATTCTTCTGACGGTATTCATAGCAGACATAATGAGTTTCATGGGTGATGGTATAAGTAGAATAAAGAAAGTAGATTACTTTGTTGGTAGGGGTGTTGAAGATAAATGCAAGAAAAACATCTTGACGAAATTATCATCATTGATCTTGTTTTTTGATTTTATTTGGAATGGGATATGTTATGAGTATATATGTGTGAATCTTTATCTGACATATATGCTCATGTTGGAAAACACTTCTATCCCATATCTTATACCCTGACTAGCGTTAGATATTGACGAGACACTTTCGTGGACTGTTTGATTTTGGATGGAACAGATGCAGAACCGTTTTTGAAATCCTGAAAATCTTACTATACTAGAAATGATGAAAAAGTATCGCTATACGTTCAATGTACCATATCGAAATACTGATGAGGCTAACGAATGGATAAAGAAAGAAATACACACTTCAGTCACACAAGAAAAGATCGAATTAGAACCAGGTGCTTTTGATGGTGTGCAAGAGATTCAAAAACACATTCCCATCTCTTGCTATATCACTGTAAGACCTGAAGTTGTGCGTGAATGATCGAACAATCGACTGAAGAAATACTGATTCCCAGATCTCCCTATCATCATGAAACCGATGAATGTGGATAAAAAAGATGGTAACCAACGAAAAGCTCGTGTGCTAGAACATCTTTCAGATATCGTCGTATGAATTGTAGATGATAATCCATGACTGATAGATCATCTTGATGATGCATATGAGTGAGTTGTGTTTATGTATAACAATGTTTCAAAAAAAGAAGCATATGAACAGAAGAAAAATTACATTCCTTGTCCCACACGAGATGACGTAGTTTCAGAAGTATGAGAACACTTTAGTATATAATCAATAATGTAACATGACAAAAAAAATAATTCTCGCATCGACCTCCCCAAGACGTAAGATGCTTCTAGAACAGATAGGTTTGGAGTTTGAGGTAATAGGAAGTACGTATGAAGAAGATATGACACTGGATATGGAACCATCCGATTTGGCAAAATTTCTGTCTGCATGAAAGGCTAGAGAGGTAGCGAGTAGAGTGGATGGAGATGCTGTTGTGATAGGTGGAGATACCTTCCTGGTCTACGAAGGAGAACTTCTGTGAAAACCACATACGGAGAACAGAGCAAGAGAAATGTTGCACCTCCAAAGAGGAAAAATCTTGCACGTAATAACATGAATGACCGTAATTGATACAGCTACTTGACTCGAGCGCTCTGAGGCTAGTGTCACAGAAGTTCATATGAGAGAGTACACTGATGATGAGATTGAAGCATATATTGCTACGGGAGAACCGTTAGATAAAGCTTGAGCATGGGCAATACAAGGAAAGTGAGCAGTTCTTGTAAAAAAAATCAATTGATGCAATTCTAGTATTATCTGATTGCCTCTCCCAGTTCTTTGGGATATATTGAAAGAGTTTGGGGTGGAGGTGTGGTAGGTTTTAGTTTCTCTTTGTGAGAAACTAAGCTCAAATTAGTTCTGATTAGGCTGAGTATCGAGATTTCATCGATGTTGTATGTACTCATCTTCTCAATTATTAGGGTCTTCATCGTAATCATTAGGTCTAATTGATCATGAAGTTTTTATGTTAGCGATTATTTTTCACGTTACTATCTCTATTTCCACCAGTCATTTTCAAGGAATGACTTTAAATTCAGACGTTGGGAGATTGTTATTTTTTTCTGACATGAGTTTGAATTATATTTGTGATAAAATGATTATGAGAGATACTCTTGTGCATCAGCTAATCTCTCTGATTGTATGTTTTTTGTATAGAATTGTATCATATATTCTTGTGAAAATCAGAGTCGATACATAAGATAGATACACGCATATATATATCTTGTTCGTCGTATTCCGTTTATTTCATACTTACGAGCAGAAACAAGAATTTCTTTCTGTATGACGTTAAATCTGATTGCTGGATCTTTGTAGATAGTGCGATACAGATCTATTTCCTCACAGACAATCAATGATTCATCATATGATCATATACGAAAAAAATCGTCAACAGTAATTCGTATCGTTTGTTCTCACATTCTCACTATTCGATGATTATATTTCGTTCGATTTGTCATGGATCGCTGCAGAGATATATTAGTAGTATCACTACGTGTTATAAAACATCAAGATGTATCTCACCCTTGTATTGAGTCAAATATATCTTGAACACAGGATTCTGGAGGTCGAATATCAGCATGACAAAATCGGAGATATGGGTTTTCGAGACTCGAGTTTTTCATCTCAAGAACCGCTTTTGCTCAGGTATTCATCTGAAGAGCTCTTCATGGCTTTGGAGTTTTGAGTACAGTCGCTCATGCTTGTTCAGCTTCGTGAATTGTTTTATCGCTACTTCATCCATCTACAACAAGTATTTCCTTGATATGTTCTCATCAGCACGAAAAAAGATGCCTCACGAGAGGTCAGATATTTTTTTCTTCATTGAGAGTTGGGATGATGATATGTAGGTGCATGGGTGGTGAAATATTGAACGTATTAAATGAGTAATTCAATGTCGCTAGTGTTTGCTCTTCCTTGCCATCCATTTTTTTACCATCACGGCAAGTGATATACTCACGACATACAAGATGATCGCTATGGTGAGATATGTTTTATTGAGCTTAAAGCTCTCAAAATCAATTCCTTGACTCACATCTAGACTCGCTCATGCAAGAACGACAGCGATGAGAGGTGCGAGTATTCATAGAAATGTTCCTATTACATACGACTTATACGGCACATTCAGAATTCCAGCGAAGTAGTTGAAGATATCAAAATTCATTGGTACGAGCCTTGCTGCAAAGACATCAATGAGATTTCAGTTTTTGACCATATTACTGAGCTTAGAGAATAGTCACTGATTGTGTGGCTTGACCATGCTTTTTCCAAATTTTTTCCCAATTATATATGAGAACGTTGCGCTTGCGTTTTCTCCTATCATCGTGTAGATCACTCACCAGATAGGTCAAAACAAAAGTCCTCATATCAGCGTCATAATCACAGCAGGGAAAAAAATCAATCATCTTACTGCGTATCCTGTCATAAACAAGAGTGGTCAGACGCTGTTGGTTGATAGATACTGGACTACATTGTTTGCGAGCTCATTGTTTGTAAGTCAGGTGGTATTCTTGTACCAGAAAAAGAGTCCCAATAATCACGCCCAGATGAGTCATGCAATAATTTTGAATGCATTAGACGAAAGTCGATAAGAAATCTCATCTTTGATGTTCATATAGTAGTCAGTCACAAATGGTCTGACAACTTTTTTCAGTACCGCGATATGTGTTGGATATGCCATAATCTGTCGCATAAGTTTGTGTGCAGAGATTCACTGCTGCTTTGCTAGTGAGAGGTAGTGAATCATCTCGCCTGCGTTTTTCATCACCATTGTCGCTCAGAGAATCATTCCAGATCATCTTGTATAATGAATCTTTACGAATCCATTGTCTTCATCATCGAGGAAATGTCTATCGTTTTTTGCAATCTGTGCAGAATAAGTTCTTACTTCCTCTGGACCGTAAAATTCTGCCAGTTCTGTCTCCGTCATTCCAATACGTGCGACTTCTGTGGTCGTGTAGATCACTTGTGGGTTAACTATGTTTTGAGTACGAGACATCTTGGGGAGTCGTTTGAGAAAAATATTTCTAACCAAGATACGTCCTTCATGATCTGCTCGGTGAGTAAACATCGGATTGTGAGCAACACAATCTCCGAGTGCATAGATGTTTTTGGTAGATGTTTTGTTGATGTCATTTACTAAGATTCCATGTTTTTCAAATTCTACTCATGCATTTTCAAGCTTGAGGTTTCAGATGTTTGCTCTTCTTCATGTAGAGATAAGTACCTGAGTATATGGTACATGTATTTCTTGTTTGGTTGTCTTGTCAGTGACGATAAGATTGTCTCAATCACTCCCACTGGTGGTAGAATTCAAGATGACACGTACTCATGCTTTTTCTAAGATCTTGAGCATCGCATCAGAAGCTTCGACTTCTTCTCTAGGAATAAGCCTACTATTTCTCTGGATGAGTGTTACGTCGACTCATAGATTTGCAAATGCTTCTCATAGTTCACATCAGATATATCCTCCTCAGATAATAACTAACTCTTTCAGCTCTTCAGTAATCTCAAAAATCGTTTCATTGGTGTGAATCTTAGAACGATCAAGTAGAGGAATCTCTGGGACGTATGCGTGTGATCATGTCGCAATGATGATCGTATCAGCGGTGATATGTGACTCTTCTTCCCCAGAGACAAGTAGTGTGTTCTTATCAATAAACGATGCATGTCCGTGGATGACATCGAGGTCATAGTTTTTTTTGAATACTTCTTGGGATTCTTCATCACGAAAGTGTTGTCTCTTTTTTCTCACATATTCGAGAGCTTCTTGGACAGTAGCTGTTCCTCCATGTCTCTTTCCAAACTCTTTTGCGTAATGGATGAGTGCTTTTGATGGAACGCATCAGGTATTAGTGCAGTCTCATCCTATACGTCATTTTTCTATAAGGACGACATTTTTCCCTGTTGTATAGTGCAATCAAAATCATGAGGTAAGTCCTCCTGCTCATGATCAGATGACAGCCACGTCGTAGTGAAGTGTATTCATTGCGGAGAAGGTTACTTAGTAAAATGTATGATCGTTATCATACTGGTACAGATCTAATGTAGGACGACAGATGTTTGAAAAAATGTAATTGTCATGTTCTCTAACAACTGATTCTTTGGATTAGTTGTTTTTTTTTGTGTGTTTGTATATCATTATTACATAGATTTTACTGTTTCCCATATATCCCTATGAAAGCTACACACTCAGTACTTATCGTCTGATCATGATGAGCAGGTCTTCGTTGTGCTATCGAACTTCGAGAGCAATGAATGAAAGATATCCTCATCGTATGAGACAGAGCATTTATCGATCCTCATACTACCCAAGCCAGAGGATGAATTAATGCGGCATTGAAAACAATGGATCCAGAAGATTCAGAAATTATTCATGCGGTCGATACGTTTCGTGAAGGACAGTTTGTCGCTCATCCACATCTGGCAGAAGCACTTGCAGACAGTGCTCCTGAGGCAATTAATGATTTACTTCGTCGATGAGCTCAGTTTCATCGTGAGGATGATGGACGTTTGACTCAAAGATTTTTCTGAGCGCATAGTTATAGGAGGACGGTGTTTGCTGGAGATGAAACAGGAAAGGAGATGGTCCGTGTGATGACTAATAGAGCAAAAGAACTTGGAATTCCTTATCTAGAAGGAGTCTATGTGTACGATCTGATCAAGGAAGAAGATCGTGTGGTGTGAATCTGTACGATTGGAATCGAGTCAGACGAGAAGCACCAATTTTTTGGTGATGCTGTGGTTCTAGCAACCTGATGATATAGTAATGTCTATTGGAGGTCATCGTCTAGAAGTAGAGAGAATTTTGGAGATGGGATAGGACTCGCGTATCGTGCATGAGCAAAAATAGGAGATATAGAACTCATCCAATTTCATCCGACATGATTATTGTATCCGGAAGAAAAATTTGGAGAGCTGGTCACTGAAGCGGTAAGAGGAGAGTGAGGAATCTTGAGAAATAGCAAAGGAGAAAGGTTCATGTCCAAGTACGATCCAGAGAAAATGGAACTCTCGACCAGAGATGTGGTAGCAAGAGCAAACTTTCATGAGATTCATGAAGGAAGAGGGACAGAAAGAGGAGGGGTATACCTTGATATCTCTCATAGATCAAAAGCATATATCTTGGAAAGACTTCCAAAAATGCACAGTATGATCTTGAAATACAACAACGTGGATATCTCAGAAGATCCCGTAGAGGTTGCGCCGACCACTCATTACACGATGTGAGGGATTCGATTTGATCCTATGACGATGAAAACCTCTCTTTCAGGTCTTCGAGCAGCATGAGAGTGTACGATGTGAGTACATGGTGCCAATAGGCTGTGAGGAAATAGTTTGATGGAGACGATGGTGTTTGGGAAGAAAGTAGCGCAAGCATTGCTGATTAATGCATCTATACATGTTGAGAATGAAAGTAGGGACGACGGCACCGCCTCATCCATAGCATGAGGAATCCTTACATCACCAACATGACTGGATGCGCATAAGACACTCACTGCGGTGAGAAAGAAGATGGATACGTTAGCAGGAATTGTCAGGAATGAGGAAGAGTTACAAGAGTTGGTTTCTTATATAGATGATATATCTACGCAGGTTGAGGAGAGATGAATCAAACCAGTCTGATCTGAAGCAGAGACGATTATAGCCTATAGAAGACTCCAGACCGTGCTCCAGCTATCATCTCAGATAGCACTATGAGCGATCGAGAGAAACGAGAGTAGAGGTGCTCACTATAGAAAAGATGCACTCGACATGGATGCTCAATTCGACAAGAATTTTCTCCATCAGCTCAAAGAAGGAAAACCTATTACCTCTCGATCAGATCTCCCTCAGCCATCTTCTCGTTTACAAGAAGGACTGGAACAATTTGAGAGGACTAAGAATTATGGGCATAGTGAGTAGGTAGTAGATTGCTTTAGGATATTTTTTTATTTTTATTTAATCTATATGAAAAAGAAAATCATCTTAATCCGAATTTTGCTTGTCTTTCTCTTTGCTTACTTGTGACTGTTTTTTTGAGGATCACTTATGAGTAGTCATTCAATCAATACTAATCTCTTTTCTTGTTTAGATATAGACTTTTCAAAGCGGTATTCATCAGTAGAAATTTTAAATAATTGCTGAGATACTATTCAGATTTCAAATTGATATAACGTGTCTAATCTTGCAAATTGAGAAAAGAATGTGATGAATTTAAATAAATATTCAATTCCTTGGATAGTTCAGGATGAAACAGCATGAACAGGAGATATTTCTTTTTTGATAAGACGTAATCATAAAGAAGCTGATTTTCGTAAATATATATTTTTTTATATGCTTATCTTTCTCTTTTTATCAATGATCATTTATCAATTTTTAAACACGTATAGAACCCTTACTTGAAGAAAACAATAAATGTCTTCATTTTCTCTACTAATATGAAAAAAATAAAAAACAACATCTGACTTCTCAAATGAATCATAGCACTTTCTCAGTCGACGTTTCATATTCCTATCTGGGTGATCTATTTTATGCAGAAGTGAATTACGCTTGGTCAGGTAGCAATGCTGTATACGGTATTTCTTCTTGCTCAGTTGGTTTTTGAAGTGATTGCGGGAGTACTATGAGATAGGTATGGGCAGAGAGTGACGATGATCATATGATGAGCATGT
>CALCME010000046.1 GCA_937965925.1 Candidatus Absconditabacterales bacterium
GTCATATTCGCCGATTCTAATTCTATGTGTTGCTGGAGGAATATTATGAACTTTCTTACTATCAAATGATCCTTTTTCTTTCATAGTTAAAAATTTCATTCTAATTTTTTCTTGTATATTTTTTGGTAATTTTTTTCGTTGCTTTTCTGCGTGTTTTGTGAAAATAAACTTCATATATGAATGAGTATTTAGAGAGAAAAATCACTAAGTCAGCTTTCTTTTGATGTTTTTAATTCTTTCTTAAGTGCTTGTTTGTTTTTATTAATGTCGTTTTGTTCTTCGTCGTATTCAGGAATAATTACAACGGTAAAAAGCTGATCTTCTTGATCTGCTGTGATTTCCACAAGATGTGATATGCTTGATCAAGATACAATAGTTTGTGTTGCTCAGGTCATAAGTATTTAGTACTATCTAAAACTTCATACAGTATACATATGCTGACATATCAATCAACCATATATATGCGTCGTTTCAGATCGGTTCAAACGAAGGACGAGGCGGTGCCGTCGTCCCTACGAATGGAATGGGTATATATGGATGTGATATAAAATGGTAGGGACGTATTTTTATACGTCCATGTTTTGATTGATCTAGATGTATGGTTTTGATTCTCACGAGGACGCAAGAAATTGCGTCCCTACGAATACGTCTCATTTTTTTGGATTAGGTGTTGACGAACTGGCTTATATATATCATTACCACTGCATGGATTTTCGTGTCACTTCCTGAAGATATAGTGACTATATATGGTCAGTATGTTTGAAGGAAAAAAATAAAATTATGGATTATTCTAATTTTTTTCAAAAGCTCAACTCTTCTGTTTTCCTTTATCTTTTGCACTTTTAGTTCTTGGTTTTTTAATATCAAAACTTGGATATTTTAAACCAAAGGATAAGTATGAATTTGAAAAAGATAGTATTTTGTACTATAAATATTCAAAACTATACTTGATCTTGGGCTTATTATGCCCCTTGATTTCTGCAAATAAAGAGAAAATTTGCACATTTATTGAGACTTTTTTTTAAGTCTCTCTTAAAAAATTGTGGAACGAGTTTTAACTCGTTCCTAATAATTGAAATAATAAGAGTAGATATAATCTTACCCCAACACAGCATCTTCCAACACCTTCTCTATATTGTCCATCTGAATGTTCTTATGATCTCGTGATCCGAGGATTTTTTTGTTATTGATGAGAATGAGTTGGGGAGATTGGTGAGGCGTGTTTACGAGGGGAGTGATGTGTTCTTTGAGTTTTGGGTGTTCTACGACATTTACATGATACAATGACGTGTAGTCGGTCTTTCTGAGTCGAAGGTAGATATGAGAGAGATTTTCTAGACAGATACGGCATCTCGGGCTGTACTTGTAGATCATAAAGACTCATGGAGAGTTTCGGAGGGTGTTAAATTCTGTAGGGGAGTGGAGATGGTTGAGATAGTACATGAGAGAGGGTGCTAGATAAAAGATTTTAGAGAAAAGATATAGAAATTATTTCAAAAAGATTACGTCTCGATTATACTTTCAGGAGATACTTCATCGCATTCGTTCTGTATTCACTTCGTTCATAGGAACGAAACCGATTCAGCATGACGGATTTTTTTTATCCATTCTCGTCTCTAGATTCTTTTCTCTTGATTCTAGAATCTTCCTTAAAATCCACTTTGTAACTTTAGCATCTTAGCGTAGTTTTTTCATAATGCAACGAGCTCATGGTGTGTTCCCCTCTCTTTGACTTGACCTTTTTCAAGCAAGATGATATCATCTGCTTCTTTTACAGTCTGGAGTCTATGGGCAATGATGATGACGGTTCTTCAGGTGAAGAGATTGTGCATAGCAGTTGATATTGCTTCTTCAGAGAAACTATCGAGAGCTGATGTTGGCTCGTCTAAGATGAGTATGTTTGGGTTTTTGAGAAATATTTTTGCTATGGCAAGACGTTGACGCTGTCCTCAACTGAGTCTGATTCATCTTTCTCCGATTTCTGTTTCAAGTCAGTCGGGAAGATCATAGATAAATTCGCAGTTTGCTGAAGAGATTGCTTTTTGCAGGAGTTGGGAGATGTTTGGTTTATGGTCTTTCTCATGAGATCCCGCCCTTAAGGGCTTGGCTGTAGGTAGGCTCTCAAGTGAAGTGTCCTCTATTCCATAGGTGAGATTTTCTAAAATCGTTCCATCAAAAACACTTGGTTCTTGGGTGAGGTATCAGACTGAACTGAAATATGATTTCATGGAAATTGAGGATAAATCTTGACCATCTATGATGATTTCTCCCTGATCTGGAGAGATATATCAGGCTATCATCTTTACCAAAGTAGATTTTCATGATCCACTTATTCAGACCAGTGCCGTTCTTTTTCATCCAGCAATCTGTAACGAGAAGCTTTCAAATACTTTTTCTCCGCTATCATACGAGAATCATATATTTTTGAGATCTATGAATCCATTAGTATGTATATAGTCGTTCCCTTGGTCATATCATTGCATGACCAATGTTGAGTCAAAAAAGTCCCACATCTTTTCTATATGGGTGAAGTTTTTGGTGATATTCTGGAAGGTCTTTGTTGACTTAAGCATAAGTTGCTGGAGATATCACAAGAGTGCAGAAAGACCAGTGAATAATCAAAAATCAAACGTTCACGAAAGAATCGATTGATAGGTATAGACCATGATCGTGATCGTGAGGAGTATGATGAGCATGAGGGGAATATTGAACATCCATCGCACGTAGTTGTTCACGTGTTTGTTGAATCAGAGATTTTCATCTATGAGTGAGGTTATTTTTTCTATCTCATAGTCAATTTTTCCAGAACCAAGTACTTCTTGCTTGTTCTGAAGAATACGAACAAAGACTCTTCATATATCTAAATCATTTTCCTTACGAATTTTTCTCCATCAGTTTGCGAACTTGTCTGCATATGCTACTCATGCATACACGAGTGCTTGCAAAAGAATGAATGCCAAGACAAAGAGTGGATTTGTTTGTCGTACGAGATAGAGCGCAAACAGTAATTTGATGATAAGTTCTGTAACTACGAAATTTAGTTCATTGTGTGCGTCCATCTGTTGGAGTGCTCATCCTTGAATGATTCACATAAGTTTTCCAGTTCCTATCTTCTCTACAGCAGTGTTGTCGAGATGAATATATTTTTTGAGATAGGTTCTCATCGTGTTTCTATATGAAAATCGCTTGATAGTTACCCATCAATAATCTCTCACAATTCTCTTTCGAATGAAGAATCATGACTGAGCAAGTGCATATATAAGAATTACCTTAGGAATACCTGAAACTTCTCATGATTGAAAACTACTCGCGATATGTTGTAATACCAAGATGGTATATATATCAAACAAGAAATAGGTAGCAGCGACAGCGGATGCTTGCATATATTCTTTTCGATACCCATCGACAGGTTCGAAAAAACGTGTTATGATTTCTTTTGTTGATCTTTCTGTTTTCATGAGTAAATGTTTTATTTTTTATGTAAATGACTGTATATACATAAGTATTCCTGCCCATATGAGTGCAATAAGTCGAACTTTTGGTGTAAAGGTGGGTTTGATTGTTTTATGTCTAAAAGTCTTCATTCATACCATTGCTCCAAAGACTCCTCCTAGACCACACAACAAAAGTAATTGCTTTTCACTAATGCGTCGCAAGTTCTGTCCAGCCTTTATTTTATCGAGACCTCGGACGAGGAAGGTGAAGATGTTGATTGCTATGAGGTAGATAGAGAGTGGAGTGAAAGACATATTGACGGAGGGGGTTTTGTGAGTATAAATGAGAGTATAGTATTCATTTTATATGAGAAAACTACGTTTAAAGAGTATGTCTCTACATCTGCCACTCACTTCAGAACTCAACTCAAAGGAGTATTTTGACCTGTTACATACTGTTCAAGGTAACTTTCATGGTTGAACAAATAAAGAATGTAAAGTGTTGTGTGTTTGACTATGAAAGTTAGGTGACGTGCTGTCTACTATTAATGATAAACTTCAATTAAACTTGACTGCTCAATATGATTCAGAGGAAGAAAGAAATCTTGTGAAGAGTTGATTAGAAAGATATAAGCAACGTATTGAATCACATAAAGAGAATATGATGGATGACTATTTAAGTAATCATTCGT
>CALCME010000047.1 GCA_937965925.1 Candidatus Absconditabacterales bacterium
ACCTCGATAGCACCAAAACTATCATCGACCAGAATCCGTTGTGATCAGTTGCTGGATATGGAGAAACCGCCTTATGAATTGATAGGGAGTGGACTACTACGAAGTTAGAATTCCAGAAGACTCAATCAAATCCACTGTACTGTGCCATGAGCAGATGACTGTTTGAGGGATATATCGTCACGTTTGTCCGTCAGTACATGTTCATCTTGAGCAAGCGGGCAAACGATATACTGATGTTCACCATGAGTGAGTTCTGATATATGTCACTCCCTGATGAATATACCACCTGATCGAGCGTCATGCCACAGAAGAAAAACTACGATCTCCTCGAGATTGTCAGATGAAACTTCGCTCGTGTCCAATGACACGAACAAGCACTCCTCTCCCTCACGAGCAATCTCATGTCTTGATACAACAGAGATTTCCAGTTCACCAAAAAACCACTCATCGAGTCCGTACAGATCCTCCTCTCGACACAAGAAATCATGATCGATCTGCTACCAGATCTCAACATAGACAGAGAGAAATGCAAACATGCCTGTACTCCAGAACTCTATGCCACAGAACAAGCTTATGAACTTGTCAAACAGGGAGTCCCGTTTAGGGAAGCATATAAGACGATAGGGGAAAAGTTTATGAAGTAGTTTATCTCGTAGTTATATCTCAAAGTCTATAAAAAACTCTCCAAAAATAATTTATATATGTAAATCAACCTACCATGAAACATTTCCTAAGCATAACCGATCTTTCACCAGAACAGATCAAACAGATTATACGTCAAGCAATTCTGATGAAGAAATCACACAAGAAATCAGATCAAAACACACACACGTGATCACAAAAAAGTCTCCCTCTCGAGGGAAAAACCTTCGCGATGTTCTTTGAAAAACCAAGTCTGAGAACGAGGCTTTCGTTTGAAACGGGGATATTCCAGCTGGGTGGTCACGGGATCTATCTGGATCAAAACAATGTCTGACTTGGCGTCAGAGAATCACTATCAGATACAGCAAAAGTCACGTCTTCAATGGTAGATGGAATCATCGCAAGAACATATGCACATAGTACACTACAAGAGATGGCTCTTCACTCAAGCATCCCGGTAATCAACGCACTTTCTGATCTAGATCATCCCTGTCAGGTACTTGCCGACTTGATGACTATTTTTGAAGAATTTTGAACCTTTGTATGAGTCAAGATTTCATACATATGAGATTGTGATAATAATATTACTAATTCACTATGCCTAGCGTGTGCACTGCTGGATATTGAGTTTGCATGTGCATGACCAGCATGATATATGCTTCCTCCAGAGATTATTGTTCAAGCAGTTCAGCTCAATCCAAACTTCATCTTTACTCAAGACCCCTCTCCATCAGTCATTGCAAAAAATGCTCAGGTGATCGTGGCAGATACCCGAGTAAGTATGTGAGATGAACAAGAAAAAGAATCAAGAATAGCAGATCTACAAGAATACCAAGTAACACAAGATCTCATGAGTCTTGCAGATCCAAACACAATCTTTCTCCATTGTCTCCCAGCATATAGAGACGTTGAAGTGACGACACAGGTGATTGATGGACCTCAGTCGAGAGTCTTTCAAGAAGCAGAAAACAGATTACATGTACAAAAAGCACTTTTATCTTATTTATTTTGATAGAATGGAAACGAATCAGACAAATTTCATAAAACAAAGTGATTGAGACGAAAACACACCATGAATAGATGTAAATAAGTTACCACCAGGAAAAATATATCGCCGACCATATACTGAGGTACAGAAAAGTAGTAAATTAATTCTTGATGCATTAGCATTAGAAAGAGAAAAAAAGAGGAAACAAGATTCGAAGTAATCCAGTCAATAAACATCTAATAGAAAATAATCCTTCGGATTTATGATTTCAAATATGTAAGCAGAACATTACGTTTTTATAATGTATGCAAACAGAGCAATTGGAGTATGTATACATAGATAGAGATTTTTTTAGAATTTCCTATAGAGCAAAAAAAGAGGGAGAATCCCCTCTTTTTTTTTGAATAGATGAAACGAATTGAAAATTGATATAAACAAAAACACTACTCCTCTACCTCTCCGCTCTCCTGTATCCAATAGAACTGTCCATATTTCTCCAACACAATGCCTTCTTCACTTTTATGAAATGACTTTGTATAAACAGAGATACTCATTCACTCTTTCAAATACTCTGATCCATCTACTACATTGTTTTCACGATCTGTTACAAGTATATGCATTTTACTATTCGTCTCACGTACAGAGACTTGGAATCCATCTTCAGACTCTTCATCAGAACCACGTTTCCCGACAAACATTACCTCATTATTTGCTCCAAATAGCGAATTAATTTTTCACTCAATCACACCATCCCAAGCAAGAGTAGAACAAGTTTCTGGTGAAGATTTACATGCGTCAAATGCTTCTTGAAAAGATGCGAGTCAAATGACCTCGACCTCTTGATCTCAAGTCATTTCTTCTGTTCCTATTCAGGAACATCCCACGAGAAAAAGAGAAAGAAAAGTGAATCAGAGTAAAGATATATACTGCATAAAAATCAAGATAAGAATTAAAGTACGTCTATGGCAATAAATTCCTTCAACTAGATATGACGTAATATTTCCAATATTTTATTTTCTATTTTACGAATAAGTGGTCTTTCTAGCATCGGATAAGTAATTTCAGGACAAGAATCTCTTACTTCTAAATAGATGTACCTTTCAAATCACAAAGCAAGATTTGTTGCAAGATTACGAGAATTACTTCACAAGAATCACTTTCTAGAATCTATATATGATTCTCTAAGAAAATCTACATTTACGTCACATCACTTCTCATCAAGATATGAAATAAGTCTATCATACTTCGTTTCCAAATTATTTGTTTCATAATACTGCTTAGCAAGAGTTGCACCTCATATCAACACTCAGATCAAGATAAGAAGATAGACATTTTTTTTCATTGCATATATGACATTTAAAATTTTTCTTAAGAGACATGTCTACGACTATGATTACAATAGTCAAATATGCCTATAGTTGCCACACTTTTATTCAAGCAAAATTTGCATTTTTTCTCTCTCATGAGTATGTTCAACTATACAGAGAAAATTATAGATTATACTATACAGATTCCCATTAGATTCTCATCGTAATAGATCCCTTTTTTTACTTTCTCCTGTCATCAAAAAATGTTCACCAACATGCTTCGTATCTCGAGAAAAATTCTCGTTCGATCACTCATCCTCTTTTTTCTGTGAATTCGATGACGATATGGGTACTCTACATATACAAATACGAACCAAAATATAATGACAAATCGAAAAAGATGCATCAGAATCAATTGCCTTAAAAACTCATGAAGCAGCAAATGAGGAGATCTCTTATGCTGCACTTGCAGAAGCAAAAGATGGAGAAGCAAAAGATACACTCTTTCTTTTACATGATAGTGGTGCGAGTAAACGCAGTTGGAGGCACATCATCACCGAGTCTGATCTCGCTGACAAATACTCGATCGTCGCTCTTGATCGTCCTGGTTACGGAAATTCTCAGTCTAGTAAGCCAGATTCACTAGAAGATCAAGTAGAACGTATTCAAAAATTTGTTATGAAAGAAGATCTACAAAATATTATCATTGTCTGAGATGGAACGGCTTCACATCTGGTATTGAAACTCCTTTCGCAGTATGGAAGTGATTACAGATGAGGGATTATCATGTCATGACGTTTCAATCACCTCATAGACACCCCAAGTACGTTTGACGAACTCATGCTTTCTCCATATATCTCATGGATATTTCCTCCAAATGTAA
The DNA here is from genome assembly GCA_937965925.1 of Candidatus Absconditabacterales bacterium. Classification (GTDB taxonomy): domain Bacteria; phylum Patescibacteriota; class Gracilibacteria; order Absconditabacterales; family Absconditicoccaceae; genus JAHDCT01. Next base: position 3,821 of record CALCME010000047.1, read on the forward strand.
GACAAGCATGAGTAGAAAGACACCAAGCAGAACTCTTTCTAAAAAAAGAACTAGAAGAAACGAGCAAAAATATCGACACGCCAGTTCTTGTACTCCACGGAGGAAGCGACATGGTCCTGTCGGCATCACATGCCAGATATCTTGCATGATACCTTCCAGAAGAAACTTCTACGATCAAGATCATAAAATGAGAAGGACACATCTCACCAAAGAAAAAAATGGTTGATCTGTTAGCTAGTGAGATTATTGAGTTTGCTAAGGGGTTGTAGTTTTATTGACAATAATAAAATTACTAGTATTAACAGATAATCAAGAAACCATTATATTCTTAACACGAACCATGTCCCCTCTTCCAATAGTAGACTGACCAACCATTGAAGTCGCAACAATCAACCCCTCTAGTACAGCTCTGCTTGAATTAAGTAAAGTACAAGGATTGATTAATAAAAATTTTGAAGTAAAACCAACAGATACCTTCTTCGAAAACCTGAATAAACTCATCGAAGTGAAAGAAAATGATATGAACATAATTGATTATATCATTATGCAAATTAGGGGAAATCCTTTGGTAAAAGAAAAATTCAAGATTCTAGAAGAAAAAAATATATCACCAGGAAATGAAAAATTAACATTCAAGCAAAAAGAGTGACTGATATCTTTGTTTGCATTTAAAAATTGATATATTCGATATGAATGAACATTTAGTAAAATAAGAGAAAAGAAAGGACTCTATAAATATAATTCACCTACTCTTGAAGAATTTCGAGCTGGAACAGATCACATCGTAATGCCAGTTGTAGAATTGAAAGAAAAATGATTATTATGAACAGTTATTTGGATATCATGAGAATGATATGTAGCGTTACTCTCTCCAAAATGAGCTGAAAACGAGTTTACAGCTACTGATGAATGAGCAAGTATTATCTGGAATAGAAATTTTCCAAAATTCCCATGGATTGAATGACCATTTCAGATACCAAATGATACGATATCTTTTTCATATACCCATCTGCAATTAGAAGAACTCTTTGCGTTTGCCTGTAGTAGTTCAATGGGAGCCGCTATGGAAAGGTTTTGATGATCGATATTTCGTGATTGATTTATGACTATGATTACTCTTGGATCAGAAAGAGTAAATACAAATCCATATGGTGGAATCTTTTATCATTTGTATGAGATACTCATTGAAAATCCGATTATTTCTATCCCTGAGGATACAAGAAAAAACCTACAAGAGATCTATACAGGATATATGATAGATTGAAAAAAAATTGATGAAGAAAACAAAGAAAAAATTGATGAAATCGTATTCCAGATTTGATCAATATTTGAAAACTTAACAGTACAGGATAAATTTGACCTTCAAAAATATTTCTGAGATTTATCAACAACAATTTTTACCTATGCTGAAGGGATTCATACCACACACCAAGAAGAGAAGTAACCGATACGATACAAAGATACAAAAGCCTTACCCCACCCTACATACCATTCAACATCCTCACTCCATCTATCTCTCCTGCATGATGATCATCTGTATACAGGACTGCATCTTCTTCTGTTAAGACACGCTCATACTCACCTTTGTGTAAGGTATTCAAGGTAGTTACCAGAAAGTTGTCCAAGGTGTTCTGAGCATTATTTGTAATATTCTTGATAGACAATCCATCTACAAATACCGCATTCATCGTTGCACGAACACTTTTTGAAAACGAACTTTCTAGACTACTATCCAAGATCAAATTCGCAACCAAAAATCATTCTTGTGTAAGTAACTGCTGAACATCTTGAAAAAATTCCTTGGTCACGAGCTCGCTTGGAAGCGACTTTCCATTATACGCATCGAGAAAAATCAACTCATAGCTCTTTCATTCACGTAGAAGTTTACGCACGATATATCTTGCTGAATATGGATAGAACGTGATTTTTTCATCAAGAGGTTTTTGGAGAAAGTGCATCTGGGTAACTTCTTTTACACGTGGATCGATATCAACGGTGTCTATGTTTTCTATATAGGGAAACTCACTGACTGCCATTGGATAGACAAATCATGCGGATCAAATCACGAGTATGGATGATGGTTTTTGTTCTTGTGTGAGCGTAATTGCTTCATTGATATACTTAAATGGACTTCTCTTGTCTTCCAGAGGTGGTTCATAGATAGCAGATGACATTCCTCCATTTGATTTGAAAACACGGATCGGATCTCAAAGATAGGAGCCGGTTGTTATTTGAATTTCTTGATATGCACTATCATACGCATAAGTCACCCCTTCAGGCAACGTGGTTTTATAAAACACCATTCATAAGATCACCCCACTCACCACACTTACGATCGCCCGATTTCTCTTATAGTAATACAGCACTCATCCAGCCAGAAGACAAAGCACTACTCCAACGATTACTCACGTATTGAACACTCATATCCATTCAAAGAAAACGATACTGGTCACGACGCTTCACAAGAACGATCAGATCGTAGACACAAACAACATCTCTCCCGCAGCTTTCCCCTTAGATTGCTCTGGAATCATCTCGGTAAGTAACGGAATCGTATGAGACGCAATGAATACTGGAACAAAGAATAATGCCAATGAAACCAAAAATAACGTCAAAATGTACATATCAGTCGTCTCGAGGAGCCAGTCTATCACCTGACGTTCAAACATAAACGAAACCACTACATACCAGATTCATGAAAACAACAAACACGATCAGAGAGCTCTGACGAGTTCACTCTTTTGTAATCTACTCGCCACGACACCTCATGAATAATACCCGAAACTCAAGGCAAGTAAGATCACTCACATAAACACTGACGTCAGCACGATACTGCTCCCCACCACCGGTATTGCCAATCTCATAGCTATAATCTGGACAGCAAGTGTACTATATCATTCTAGTAAGGCTACGAGGTAGATCAGTCGAAGAGGCATGGGAAAAATGTAAACCTAAAAGAGAGAGAGTGCGAAATAAGTTAGTTCTTCATCTTAAATTTTTCTCCGATATTCCAATACGGTTGGATAAAGAGATCAGTTCAATCCATTTTTTGTTTCATCTTAACCGATTCTGATGTTACTATTCCAGATAGTAGAGGTCAGTATTGTGCATTAAAACTACGAAATGCTCTAGGAATTAGGGTTTTATTTCACGATTTCACTTCAACCGGTACGATGTTGCCATCATACGTTTTGACAATACAATCTATCTCAGTTTGATTTTTTGTTCTTCGATACAAAATATCACGTACATGCTCTTCACGTGCAAGGTGAGTCACAACAAAGTTTTCAATACGCTTTCACTTATGTTCGTCTAACGACCACTGGTCAGTAAAGTAACTAATAAGACCAACATCATGCATAAAATATTCCATATGAGCATTATACTCCTTCGTCTTATCAGAAAAGAAGGGCGCAACTGGAACAAGAAGAAACATATCAGTCAGAAAAGCTAAGTATTTTTTTACTTCATGAGTTGTAATGTTAGCAGATTGAGCCATACGTTGATGCTTCCAGATAGATCAGATAGATCTCGTTGCGTATCACATCATATGCGTAAAATTCACAAACGATCATCATCACACATACGTAAGGAAATCTCTCTCCAATAGTCTTTTTACTATTTGATCGAAAACAGCAATCTTATCAGTAGTACTCTGAGCCATAACCACAGCAGGATATCAGCCATATATCAAATACTCTTGTATATATGGAGCAAGCAACGAATATGACATACTTGCCAAACGCGAGATATTTTTTCATTTTGCCACAAGAAACTCTTCAAACGAAAATGACCAAACACGTATCTCTTGTCATCTTCATACCAGCGTAGATCAAGCAAGTTGTTGTCACCAAAATCTAGATCACGTCACCATCACATGACAACGACGATCTGGCATATCATACAGAGACTTAAGAAGAGACTCAGGAAATGGTAGATGTTGAATCTCATCCAAAAGAAGAAGTCCAGGTTCAGTAATATCTCGATCATGCTCCACTAGTAACCGATCTACAAACTGCTTATGTGAGGTCCATTCAGTTCATACTCGCTGTTGCATATCAATATAGACTGATTTATACCTATATTTCTCCTTCAGTATCTTCTCGCTATCAAGAAGTAATGTCGTTTTCCCCACCTGTCTAGGTCAAGTAAGCACAACAAGAGAATCTTGCTCAAAAGAAGTTACTATTTGCGACATATACGATTTTCTAAAAATTTTTTCCATTTATCCTAGTATAATCATAAACATTTTTATAGATATCCTACTTATATACATCGTAATATACTTTACAAGAAAAAAAGACCATGCACATTTGCACAATCTTTTTCTCGACTCTTAAATCTCGTATCTATCTCTCCCTACCACAACCACCCTTCATACTCACTCACCTTTCCTCTCACCACGTCATCATAGAAATGTTTTAATTTCATCGTTACTGAATCTTCTGGATACGTATATATATGCTTCTCACCTCATTCAGTAGTGATAGATCATATAGGAGTCACCTCTGCAGCAGTACCAACAAAAAATGCCTGATCAAAG
>CALCME010000048.1 GCA_937965925.1 Candidatus Absconditabacterales bacterium
CCCTTATCAGGGAGGACTTCAGGTATGTTTGATACTTGCGTTTTGATATATGCTCAACGGTAGTCTTCCCTGATAAGGGAAGTACCTTTGCTTTTTCAGCAAAGGGGATGGGTTTGTGTTAACCACTTCATATATATGATCAAGGTTTGTGCTAACCACTTCATATATATGATCTAAGTTTCTGCTAACCATTGATATAAAACCACTACTCACCCCCCTCAAACACACTCTTCACAAACAACTCTTCCAGCTGTTCATCATCAACCACACTTGGTGATCTCATGAGGAGGTCTTCTGCTTTGTTAGACTTAGGAAATGCATATACCTCACGGATGTTTGGCTCGTCGCACATGATCATCATGAAACGATCAAATCAGAACGCGAAACCACCATGTGGAGGACATCCAAACTGGAATGCTTCGTACATAGCACCAAATTTCTTCTTGATATCCTCTTCGCTTAGTCAAACTTTTTTGAATGCTGCGACCATCACCTCTGGATCGTGGTTACGGATAGATCAAGACCCTAATTCGTATCAGTTCAAACAAAAGTCGTATTGATTCGTCTTCACATCATGCAGTGATTCTACTTCGAGACCTTTCAGTCATCATACGACATGTGAGAATGGATTGTGTCAGAAGTCTCGTCTTTCGCGACTATCGTCATACTCGTAGAACGGGAAGTCGATGATGAAACAGAACGCGAGTTCGTTATCGTCTACCATCTCATAGATGTCTCTAAAGTACATTCTTACCTTGTTCAACACCTTGCAAACCAGATGCCAGTCTCCAGCACCAAAGAACAAAATATCTCCTGCCGCTGCGTCTAGTTTTTTTGTGATGATAGTGAGCTCTTCAGGTGAGAAGAACTTCGCTATAGGGGAGCGCACGGCTATCCCTCATCAGATATCTGTTCACTCCGAAGTAGAGGAGTCCTCGATGATCATATATGCCAATCATCCTGCACCTGCTTGCTTAGCGATAGCTGTCGTTGCGTCCAGCTCTTTCCTCGTCATTGATTTCCCTTTCAAGTTGATCGCTCTTACGAGTCATCCATCTTTCACCGTATTAGCAAAAACACCAAACTTACTGTCGCCTACTTCTTCGGAGAGATCGACTATTTCCATACCTGGGATACGCAGATCAGGCCTATCTATACCAAATCTATCCATACTGTCTTGGAATGAGATCATCGGCACTTCATCACCAAACTTGAGTGTCTTATGGGGCACAAGTGCTTTTACGGCGGCGAGTCCATATGCCTGGAGGACATTAAGGACATCTTGCTGTTCTACAAACGTCATCTCGAGATCTACTTGGTAGAATGCTCCAGTATGTCTATCAGCTCTTGGGTCTTCATCACGAAAACATGGAGCGATCTGGAAGTACTTATCTACTCATCCCATCATCAGAAGTTGCTTAAACTGCTGTGGTGCTTGTGGCAGTGCGAAAAACGTACCTGGGTGGATTCTACTTGGCACGAGGAAGTCTCTTGCTCACTCTGGAGAAGAATTTGCGAGGATAGGTGTCTGTACTTCTAGAAACTCATTCTCGGTAAACCAGTTTCTCGTGAAGTGATTCATTTTTGCTCTAAACTTAATGTTCTCAAGCACTGGCTTTCTTCTGATATCAAGAAATCTATGTTTGAAACGATATTCTTCGCTCGAGTCTACGTTATCTCTAATAGGGAAAGGAAGTTCTTTACAGGTATTGAGGATTTCGACTGACGTAGCTTTAAGTTCTATCTCTCCAGTATCCATCTCTTTGTTCTCTTGACCAGCAGGTCTAGCACCTACATCTCATACAATCTTGAGACAGTACTCCGGTTTGATAGTACGAGCAACATCTGGTTCTACTTGTATCTGAGTCACTCCATATCTATCTCTGAGCGTAACAAACGCCATTCATCATAGCTCTCTAATATCATCAGCTCGTCATGCGAGGGTAACAGATGATCATACATGATTGGTACGAAGTTCTCAACAGGTATGGGTACGGTGCATAGGACAAAACAAGTAAGTGGTAAAATAATATCTCTTATAGTCAATATATACCAAAGCTAGAGCCATTATCCAATGGGAATGACGACGCATAACTTGACATATGTTTATAAATTATGTATAATTATTATAGGTATTTATTTATATATCAAAGAAAACAAAAATGAAAAACACTCGATTATGAAGATTTCTTTCTCCAGGAGCATCTCTAATTGCAGAAAAAAATTGGTTATGAATCGGAGTAATTATGCTTCATATAGCCCTCATTGTATCCATTCCGATGCGATTTATGAATGAATTTTATTGGGGGCATTTTGCAAAAGATTATATTTGACGAGGAGGAGATTGATTTTGGTTTGTTGTGTTTGCAAACCGAATTTTAACGTACGCATGGTTTATTGTGACCATGGTTGTACTTAGATTTGTCATTGCATCTAGAAAATCAATTCTACCTGCTACTTCTACAAAGAATATCTGATGGTTTCAGGTCTGATCAATTGTGTGTACACTAGCTGCATTCACGTTTGCAACACTACCAATATATAACAATTATACTTCACAAGAAGGATTTTGACTGAAACAACAGGCTACATTTATGAAGTCGATAACTGATTCTGAAATATTCAATAAAATCGTATCTTCATCTACAATTCGCTTTTCTCCAGAGCACGGTACAGCTGATATACTTATAGAAAACACGAATCTAAACTATCACCTTGAAGAAATTACCTCAGCTGATATGAATGAGAACTATCAACAAAAAATATATAAGATAGTCTATAAAGATGCTTCTTGAAATATTTCGACCCTGTATGTGAAAGGTGATATAGTTGAGAATAAGATACTAAAAATGATCTCACGCACTTCTACGTGAAAAATTATAGATCATTATGGAGAATGAGATCCGAAAGATCTTCTTCATGCTCTTGATTCACAGTATTTTTGGACGATGTGAGAAGAGGATTTTTTGTGAGTAGTTTGAGGAGAAGTTGATACACAAAAGATACTACTATCTGAGTAATGAGCTCGTGCATTGCTTAATGTAATCAATTGATTATTTCAAGAAAAAGATAATGAGATAATGCATAGACTGATATATATATATTTGTTGTCAGATTTGACCCAAAAGAATTAATACTCCAACTTCTCTCCACATCTCTTACAATACACAGCGTCATGTTCATGTTTTTTGTGATCACATGACCCACAGGAGTGATCGTTACGACGTGATTCGTTTACGAGATCAGAGGTGACTATACCTGTAGGTACAGCTAGTACTGCATATCACAAGATCATAACAATAGAAGAAAGAAACTGACCAATCATTGTGGTTGGAGTAATATCACCATATCATACAGTAGTAAGTGTTACAATTGCCCAATAGACACTTCTAGGGATACTATCAAACGTACTATTCTCTCATCATTCGACCAGATACATAATTGATCACAAGATAGCGACCATGATGACGACAAAAATCATAAATACGAGGATCTTATCTCTACTATGAGACAGCGAGTTTTTGATCATCTTGTAGTGCTTTACAAGTCATCACATCTTAAATATTCTGAATACTCTGAGTAATCTTAGTCCTCTAATAATTCAAATTCATGTTGCACCAGAAAGGAGATAGGTTAGATACGTCGGTATAATAGTAAGAAGATCTATAATTCCATAGAAACTAGTGATATATGTCCATGGTTTTCTTGATACTCGAATTCTTGCTAGATACTCTAGTGTAAATAGGGCAGTGAAAAAGATCTCTGCTATCCAAAACCACTTTGCATATGCATGCATATAGTCTGGGACACTTTCAAGCATAACCGCTATAACACTTGCAATAATCACAAAAAGCAAAAATACCTCAAATCTCTTTCAGACTGAGGTTTTTGCTTCGAATAATAATTCACGTAGGAAGGTTTTCATGATGTTTTTTATGAGTAGTTACGGAGTAATTCTATTATGATATCTTGGGAATGGAATAGATTCACGTATATGATGAAGGTTGCAGATCCATCTTACGAGTCTTTCTAATCCAAAACCAAATCATGATGTTTGGACTCCACCATACTTACGGATATCAAGATACCAAGCATAGTCTTCAAGATCGTATCATTGATCCAGAATCTTTTTCTTCATCGTTTCATAGTCTGAGATACGTTGTGATCATCATATTACTTCACCGTTTCACTCTGGAGCAAGAAGATCAGCGCAGAGAACCGTTCACGGGTTCTCTGGATCTTCTGGCATATAGAATGACTTAATATCAGCAGGGTAGTTGGTCACAAACATCGGTACATCATACTTGTTCATGAGCATTTCTTCATCATCTGCACCGAGATCTTCTCCATCTTTAATATCGCTTCACATCTCTTGCAGTTCTTTCACTATGTCAGCATGAAGTCTGCGAGGAAACTTCTCTGTGACGGTTTTTTCTAGTTTTGGAATATCTCTCTCTACTATTTCTAACTCAGGAGTGTTACGAGATATTACTTCACTTACGATAAACTTGATAAGAGATTCTTGGATATCCATGTTCTGATTGTTGTCACAAAATGCTGTCTCTGCATCCATCATCCAAAGTTCATTGAGATGTCTACGAGTTTTTGATTTCTCAGCACGGAAACATGGTCAGAAATCATAGACTCTTCCATGACCTGCAATTGCTGCTTCTATATACAGCTGACCACTCTGAGTCAGATAGAGTTTCTCTCCGTTGGTGTGTTCTGTTTCGTACAAATCAGTGCTGTCTTCTGCACAGGTAGTCGTAAAGATCGGAGAGTCAATTTTTGTATATGAATTGTTTCTCATCCAGTCATAGGTTGCATGAATGATGGTATCTCTCACACGTTGGATAGCCCATTGACGTTTTGTTCTTAGATGTAGGTGTCTGTTGTCAAATAAGAATTCTACTCCATGTTCTTTCTGTCCTAGTGGGTAGTCTTTAGATGCATTATG
>CALCME010000049.1 GCA_937965925.1 Candidatus Absconditabacterales bacterium
TCAGAAATGCTTGCTAACGAACTAGGATTAGATGCAGATATAGCCAAGAAAGCTTGACTACTCCACGATATTTGAAAAATTGAAGCTGGAAATGGAGAAGCTCACACGAAAGCATGAGCAGAATTTCTTAGAAAACATAAAATGAACGATGTAATCGTTAACACAGCTGAATGACATCATTTTGATGTTGAAATGATCTATCCTGAGGCTCGAGTAGTAACTGCTGCAGATGCAATTTCAGCTAGTAGACTATGAGCGAGATCTGACACAAAAGAACTCTTTATCGAAAGAATGAGTCAACTAGAAAACCTTATTACAGAAGTAGAAGGAGTAGAAAAATCATATATCATGTCGGCATGAAGAGAAATAATGGTTTTCTTCAATCCAACAACCGTTGATGATATAACTATGGAAAAACTTACATGAGATATCTGAAAGAAGATTGAAGATCAACTAGATTATCCAGGATCGATAAGAGTAGTAGGAATTAGAGAAAAGAAGCTCACTCATTTCTTAAGATAGGATGATGTATTCTTTGTAGTAGATGTAGCAGAGGTAGCAGATGTAAGACACTACACGTTACTATCCAATGCTACAGAACTGATTTTACATACACACTTCATCATGTATCCATTTTTGGACGTCTTATGAACGCAAATACACATGACAGGACTATGAATCATCATATTTGTAGCAGTATTTTTGTGGGGAATTCGTTCTTACTGAAAGCAATATTGATTGAGTACTGATCTCTTTATTAAATATGTTCCGTTATATATCTTATGTATCTACTTATTTGGTACATATTTTTGGTACTTGATTGAAGAATGAATATTCTTTCCGCTGAATCTTGAACAACTTATGCGCTACATTTCTCCATATGAATACTCCTTTCATCTTATAGGGATTGTTGTAGGAAGCCGAATCAGCCTCAGACATTTCTTTTCTCAGATGAAAGATAAAAACAAGATCATAAAACGAGTTGATGTTTTCTTTCTCAGTGCAATGATTTGAACCGTTCCTTTTTGAATCTTTCTCCTTCTTTGAGATAGTTTCATCGGGTCACCAATTGATACGTGATTTTACATATCAGCACTCCAACCTGAAAGTAAAGTAGCGACATATGATACTGTCATTCCTTTATGACTATACGTATCATTCACAGCGATGCTTCTGTACGTTATTACGAAGATTATTCGTGTAAAAATACCAAATATTAGAGGATATGGGTTCTACTGACGAACGTTATTCATCTTTCTTATCTGTCTAATTATTCTCTTTCAAGAATACCCTAGACGCTTAGTGATCTCATTTCTATGAAAAACTCGAGACATCAAAAATTATACGCTTATCTTCGTATGTGGACTCCTCATACGAGAGTACAAAAAAACCTATAGCTTCTTTAGTAATGTTGATTCGTATCTTCCGAAGTCATTTTCAACATTATTTTCGAAAAACATTTCAAATAATACGCCCAAAGGTTGATCATGAAACTAGTATTCGATGAAAAAGATAGTATTTATAAAATTGTTCATGCTATCAAAAAGATACCAAATTATAAAAAAGCTACGATTTTTATAAACAAAAATCATAGTATTTTTAAACATCCTCGATGGTGAACGTACTTAAAGAAAATCATTGAAGAACATCATATAGAGGTATCTTTTTTTGCTGAGAACTATGACGCTAAAGACTACTTCGAAGAAGCATGACTTACGTATCACCATGATGATCTCCTTAAAAGTTGGACTTCACTCTTTTCGGTCCAAACCATTGTAGATAAAATAACAAAATTTCACAAACAACTCTTACTCAAAAAAAATAACCTTTCGATTTTCATACTTTTTGCTGAATTTTTGATTCTCGTAAGTCTCGTGTATGTTTTCTGGACATTGATATCGCCAAATGCAACAATTTACGTCACTCCATCATATTCGTTAGAAAACGTTGTTTACAATTTCCGTTTTTTTCCCAAGAAAGATGAAGCAGTTCATACCTATCAAGCATATCTTTCGATCCCATATACGACATGATCATTGCCTTTTAGTTCAGAAATGAGCACTCATGTTCAAAACATGACCGCTTCTCAAGAAGCCTCTCGTGGTTCTGTAACCTTATTCAATACGCTCAACTACGACTTCTCGCTCTTAAAGAAAACCAAACTAATTACGGATGATTGAATAGAATTTACGTTAGATAAAAAAACAAGAATACCAAGATGAACAAAGGATTCTCCTTGACGTATAGAGGCTAAGGTTACTGCTAGAGAAAGATTTGAATCGTGAGAACTCATCGGAGATAATTGAAATATACCAAAAGGAAAAAGACTCTTAGTCAAAAATCTGACAGAAAGCACCGAAGATGGATCCATTTGGTCAGAAGCTTCAAGATGATTTTCAAACGGAAAACTCATCGAAAAAGGAACGGTAATAGAAGAAGACATAAAAGAGATAGAAAAAGCACTTCTGGAAAAAATGGAAAAAGAGAAATGATCATTCATTACATCACATCACACAGACCCAGACACGCTCATTCTCCCTTTTGAAGAATTTACTCAATTCGATATTGATGGACTCATTACAACATCAGAACTTGGTCAAGAAGCATCATTTGTAGAGGGGAAAGTGGATACGACAGTTTTCTACCCAATCGTTTCATGGGATGATATTGAACAGTGAATCTATGATTATCTTGCTCAAAGAGCAGAAAATCCAACCTATATAACTACGATTCATCGTGATTGAGTAACATTTTATGATTACATATACAAGGAATCTACAGAAAAACTGCCAGCTCACTATATTATTCCAACAAGCGTCCCAATCCTCAAGAAATACGACATTCATAGGGATGGACTACAAATTATAAAAGAGATTAAAGATAAAATAATTGGGATTGATAAAAACAAAGCAAAAGAAATTATTCTTACCTATCCAGAAATAGAAAAAGCAGAAGTTAAGATCTCTCCTCGTTGGTATACGACTATACCTGATATCTCAGCAAGGGTTATGTTTGAATTTGATGAGTAACTATGATGGGTATTGTATTGAGGATTGTATTAGTGATAAAAGACATTTTTATTCACTCACATAAAGAAATATGAAACTCGATATACTTGCCATATGAGTCCATCCTGATGACATTGAGATATGCTGTTGAGGAACGCTCTTAAAACATATAGATCTTTGATATAAGATTGGACTTTGTGATCTTACTGAAGGAGAACTGGGAACTAGAGGATCATGAAAACTGCGTATCCAAGAAGCTGAAGAAGCAAAAAATCGCATGTGAGCACTCTCTAGAGAAAACCTTGGTATGTCTGATGGTTTCTTCAAACGAAACAAAGAAAATATTCTTAAAATAGTTACGCTTATCAGGAAACACCAACCAGATATCGTCCTCGCAAATGCATTGCAAGATCGTCATCCTGATCACGGAAGAGCGGGAAAGTTAATAGCTGATGCATGTTTTCATGCAGGTCTTCTTAAAATTGAGACAGGGCAATCACCGCGACGCCCAAAAATCGTGTATCACTACGTTCAGGATGAGAATTTTTCTCCAGATTTTGTTGTAGATATTAGTGAGTATATCGACCAAAAATTTTACGTTATGATGGCGTATAAATCTCAATTCTATGATCCAAATTCTGATGAACCAGAAACAATGATCTCGAGTGCCGACTTTCTTGAAAATGTAAAAAGCAAGAATCGCATCTATGGAAGACCAATATGAGCTACATATGCTGAAGCATTTGTTGCGAATAGATACATCTGAGTGAAGGATTTGTTTGACATACAATAAGCGTAATTAAGCACAATAAGCATACTCCAACACTACCTGTTCTCATGTATAGAATTCACGATTTATCTCTCATTGAAATTTCATGAATATATGAATTGTCTGTTATCCTACGTTTGGATGAAGTGGAATCGTTGCGACAGAGCTCGGGAAAGCACTAGCAAAAAAATGAAATAACGTCCACTTTATCTCTTCCGATCAACCTACCAGACTTGATGTGTTCAAAGAACATATTTTCTATCATGAAGTAACCGCAACAAACTACCCTCTTTTTACCTATATCCCGTATGAAAGTGCTCTCACAAGCAAACTTGTAGATATCGTCAAACATGAAAAACTAGATATTCTCCATGTCCACTATGCGTTACCCCATGCTTCTGCTGCGTATATGGCACAACAAATATTGAAGAAGGACTGAGTACATATTCCCTTTATTACCACTCTCCATGGTACAGACATTACCATCGTATGAAAAGATGCTTCATACGAACCAGTCATCGCATTCGCAATAGATCAATCAAATGCTGTTACAGCAGTATCTGAAAGTCTCAAGCAAGATACGTATACTAATTTTCAAGTAACAAACGATATCCAGGTTATCCCAAATTTTGTAAACTTTGAATACGGTGATCGTTTTGATCGTGATAATGAACTCAAAAAGAAATTTGCTCCCAATGACGAACGTATCATCATTCATGTGTCTAATCTTAGGAAAGTAAAAAGAGTGAAAGATGTCATATCTACATTTGACATCATAAGAAAGAAAATTCCATCCAAACTTCTCATTGTAGGTGATGGACCTGAACGCTGAGCATTAGAACAACAATGTAGAACACTAGATTTATGTGAGCACATTCACTTCTTATGAAAAATCAAAAAAGTAGAAAAAATATTAAAAATCGGAGATCTGTTTCTCTTGCCTTCAGAAAGTGAAAGCTTTGGGCTTGCTGCTCTCGAAGCCATGTCAGCAGGTATACCCGTAGTAAGTAGTAATGTATGAGGAATTTCAGAAGTGAATATTCATAGACAGACGGGATACCTTGCTGATGTAAAAGATGTGAAAAGTATGGCAACATATGCTCTAGAGATCCTGTCATCTGATAGTACTTTAGAAAAATTTCGTACTCAAGCTCAGATCCAAGCTAAAAAGTTTTGTATCCATACTATTCTACCAATGTATGAAGATTTATATAAGAGAACAATAGCAAAGACTTTAAAATAATCCTACGGATTTTTGATTCCCAACATATAAGCTGAAGATCACTATATTTTTACTCAAATCTCACTTAGTAATTGGAGTATGTATACATCTATGGGAGTTGGTTTAGAATTTCCTATAGAGCAAGATAAATATTCTTTACTACATTCCAAAATCTATGGTACATCTACATATTAAGAACATATGAAACCCGTTTATACCTCAACATCTAACTGAATATCTACACGGAAGTCAGTTTTCTGAGTTTAGTCATGTCTCACCAACTCTCTCAAGCATTTCAACGTATGCACGTGAAAGACAATTTTCTTCGACAAAAAGAGAACTACTCGTTGATATACTAACAAAACAATACGAATCAATTTGATGAAAAACATGAATAAATAATGCAGTTCTAGAGAATATTGAAGCACTTAGATCACAAAACACCTTCACCGTAACTACAGGTCAGCAAGTACACATCTTCTGATGACCAGTGTTTTTCATAACAAAAATATTAGACATAATAGCTTTAGCAAAACAAATGAATAAATCTGGTTCAAGCAAAAAAATTGTCCCACTATTTCGAATGGCTACTGAAGACCATGATCTAGAAGAGATAGATCATGTGAACATATATGGAGAGAACTATACTCGAGAAACAAAAGACACGTGATGACCGGTTGGGAGATATAGAACGAAAGGACTCATTGAACTTATCTCTAGAATCAGACTGAGACTTGATGATACTCCTGAAAATAAAACATATCTCGACCTTTTTGAACAAGCATATACGAGATTCCCAACACTCGCTCAGGCAACACATCGACGACTAGACGAACTTTTTTGAGATCTAGGATTAGTGGTTCTTGATGCTGATGACGCATCACTCAAGTCTTTATTTGCGGAAACTATCCATAAAGATATTTTTCAACAGTCTTCGTTCTCCCCACTGATCACTCAAAGCACTGCCTTAGAAGAAGCATGATTGAAACCTCAAGCTATACCAAAAAAGATCAATATTTTCTATATGAAAAACAATCTGAGAGCAAGAATAGAACAACAATGAGATGAGTTTCTCATCAAGTGAACTGATCTACGTTTTAGTCGTCAAGCATTAGAAAAAGAACTCGAAGATCACCCAGAACGCTTTAGTCCAAATGTTTTTCTAAGAACGATCTATCAAGAAACTATTCTACCAAATCTCGCGTATATCGCATGACCATGAGAGACAAAATATCGACTCCAGATGAAAAAACTCTTTGAAATATATCAGCTAAACATGCCTGTTCTCCTTCCAAGAGAACTCACCCAATGGATCTCTGAGAAAAGCTATATGAAAATCACTGAAAGTCCGACTCCTCTAGAGAATCGATTTTTAGACTATGAGCTCTTCTTAGAGACGATCAAAACCTTCGCAACTAATGAGTATGCAGACCTCCAAAGAACCGTCAATCTTTGGAAAGAACAGATTGCTCACATAGAAGAAGAACTTAGTAAGAAAAACACAACAGAAAAAAATATTCTAAAATCGGTCAGAAAGATACAAGACGAAGTGACGAGTCTAGAGAGACGTATACAGAGTCTAGAAGAGACAAAACTTGAGAGTTCTTCGACGTATGGATGACTTTTAAAACTCCACTCCAGAAATTTCGATACCACCAAAAGATTCGAAAGAGACCAGTTTGTCATAGGACAGACAAAGATACTTGATCAGGTTCTGAAAGGAGACTGGGAGTATAGAGTTGGGGAAGTGAAGGTAGTTGTGTACTAATACTAGAGATGTGTTTATGAAAATGGTAATGAGGGAGAACCCATATGTATATCAGATGAGGTATATATACTAGAATTACGAAAACCTCATGCTTTAGCTTGGGGTAGACGTATCACATATTCATATGCTAGCCCTATCCTAAAGGATAGGGTTTTCGTTTATCTGACGTACAGATATATGAGTGTAGGAACTCTTCTCACCGTCTTTCGGAGTGCTTCATATGATTGGTGTCCACATATTGTATCGCACGGACAAGATGGTCCTGTTTTTCGAGAAAAGTTAGAGCATATCATGACGCTCGCAACTTGTTTTGTTTTCATTGCTTTAAGAGCGTTCATTGGAACGTCTTATTATACATATATGCACTGTATCATTTCATCATCTGGAT
>CALCME010000050.1 GCA_937965925.1 Candidatus Absconditabacterales bacterium
GCAATTCTATCTCACTTGTGCACAAGATATGGTTCTTGTCAGAGATTAATCAGAACAACTCATATATTTCCTGTGTATGTACAGTCTACTACTCATGCAAGGACATCTATTCCATGCTTGTATGCAAGTCATGAACGTGGAGCGATTCTTCCATACGTTCACTCAGGAAGTTGAACGGAAATATCAGTCTTGAATAGTTTTCTTTCCAGAGGTTGTAGTTCATACATTTCTGTAGAAAAAAGATCTGATCATGCTTCCGACTGACTTACTTGGAAGGGTTTTTTTCAATGGGTAGATAGTTTTGTATAAATAATTTTTTTTCTTGACATAATGATTATGTTATATAAATTTAACTTATTGAAATCTATATTGTGTAGAGAAATATAGCAATGTAATCATAAGGAAATTTTATTCTCATTGAATAGATGGCGTGATTTGAACGAGAAACATATAGAAACATAAATAACATTACTGATGAAGATATCGAAGAAAGTAAACGCATAGATAGCTACGTATGAATAAACACAACAAAGGCATTCTTATTATGAATAGGAATCTCGATATTACTTATATTGTGAACAACATGTACATATAAAAAAGCCTCAGAATTACTAAACAAGAACAAGTCAGAAACACTAAAAATATTTAGAAAAAAAGAAAAAACATACACGACTAGTTAATTCTCCTCTAATCCTTTCAGTTGATCTCTAATCACTGTTGCATCCTCAAATCTCCATTCCTTGATTGCTAATTCCAATTGCTCTCTTAGATCTCAAGCTATCATAGCTTTTTCTTTCTTCGTCATACGTTTCAATTTTTTCACCTTCCCCTTTCTTATTAGTTGAAACTCTTTCATTTTTGCCAACTCTTCATCTGTTTTAACAGATTCTAATTCCTTTACATTTGATTCAGCTTTAGTCGGAGTAATATTATTTGCTAGGTTATGCTGATGCTGTATATGTCTTCTACGATATGTTTCATAGAGTGCTTTCGTCATGGACTTTGTGAACTTATCTGCATACAATACTACTTCACTCTCCGGATTACGAGCAGCACGTCAGATATTCTGAACAAGAGCTGTCGTTGACCTAAGAAATCACTCCTTGTCAGCATCGAGTATAGCCATAAATCATACTTCTGGAAGATCTATTCATTCCCTTAGAAGATTCACTCACACAAGGACATCAATCTCACCCGTCTTGAGTTTCTTGATAATCTCCCAACGATCAATCGTATCTACTTCACTATGAAGATAATAGGCTTTATATCAATTGGAAAGCAAAAATTGACTCACCTCTTCGGAGGATCTTTTTGTGAGAGCTATTATCAAAACTCTCAAATCTTTTGCGATGGTCTCATCTACTTTCCCCATCATATGTTCCATAAAAACAGGCATGGTTCATGGAAGTTCATTTGGGTCTAGTTGTATGAAGTCTTGGAGGTTACTGGTCATTATTTGTTAACGGTTCGCATAAATTGAAGCTTATTCATATATTCATTTACTTTTTCAACTCCCTTATCTATCAATATAAATTCATGTTCATGCATAAAGTGTTCAACAATTTCTTGATTATAGTTTCTTATACTCAAAAGATGTATCTTTTCTTGTGGAAGTATATGAAAGACATCTCATCAGTACTCTCAGATTACTTTCTTGCTAAACACAAATGAGAATGAAAATACAATTGCTCACAATGAATGCTCATTAAATGTCTCCAGATGAAAAGATCAACTCCCACGAGGAATTCAGAGAATATCCAATGGTGTAAACATGAATTTCAACATTTTTTCATCCTTTAAGTAATTTTTGTATCTATTAAATATTTTCAATACTGTTTTTTGAGAATCATCAACTCTAGACATAAGATCCATCCATAAATAGTCTTCATTCTGAATTAGATTATATAAACTATCTGTGATTAAGGTCTGATTTGGATTTCAAAAAGTTCTTCAAAAAAACAAATATATTTTTTTATCATGTTTTCTAACTAGTTTTGATATTTCAGTATTAAAATTGTGGCTTGTAAAATCTCAATAAATAAATTGTTTTTTAATTCAAATATCACTTAAATTCTCTACTGCAAGGTTCAACATCTCTTTTGAAAAATCAACCCCATAATACTCCAAAGAGAGGGATTTCTTTTCTAAATTTTCTAAAAGTCTTTTCTCTCAGAATCAATTTCAACATCAAAGACTAATTAGAGCTAATGAAGAAGAATAATCTTGATTAGGAAATAGATTTCTTAACAAAAAGTCTGTAAATTCTTCTGAAGTATCTTTTTTATCTCTATCATCTCTTTTTCAGTATGCTTCATAATATTTATTTCATCATGATCAAACATAGACAAACTTTTGTTGGATATTCCTATTTTTTAATCACAAAATTAACTCATTATTAACATCACTTTCTGTCAAGAACGTATAATAGAACATCACATAAAGTAATTATGATAAAATAGTTGAATATTCTGAAACTTTCATTCAAGATCAATTTGATCATCTCATAAGTGATCCAGAAGTGAACTGAAACTTGACTGAAAAACA
>CALCME010000051.1 GCA_937965925.1 Candidatus Absconditabacterales bacterium
AAAAAAGCTCCAGTAAAACGCAAAAGAAGAAGAAGGACAACTCGTAAAAAAACTCAAGTAAAACAATGATCGAAAGTTGGAGGGAATATGTTCATGATTGGTTGTGGTATCTTCTTTTTGCTCCTGATGTGACTGATTTTGTGAGGAGTGTTTTATGTCATAGGGAATCCAGAATCTCTCGTTGATCTAGGAATGGACAAGGGACAGATTAAGAATCTTCTGTTTATGTTTACTTTTTTGTTTGTAGGTATTCTGGCACTGGTATTTATGTTTATGGTGTTCTTATACATCTATAGACTTGCAACGAGAAAAGATGGGAAATTGAAGTATGTCCTCATGCTTCTTCTTAGTTTTTTCCTGTTGGCGGGAACAATTGTTTGATGAGTCTATGCGTACAATAAGATCGATGCAATTAATCCTGATAAAGCTATTACGTCAAATCCTGTACTTGCATATGTGGAAACCAAAGACGGTCCTGTCTTTGCTGAAACGGGTATTCCTCTCATAGCTCCATTGACGATGACATATAGGTATAATAAAACTATTTTTGATACACAAATTAAGAGACAGATATGATCGAGCTCTGTGCTTCAAAGTATTGAACTGGACTGTGGTAACTGACAGGTATTGCCAATGAGTCTTACAACTGGAGATTTTACTGGTCGTTGTTTGTTTCTAGAGAAAAAACCATATGAATTTACTATGAAAGTGACCTATACTAGTGAGAGGAAGATCCAGACCATGGATTTTGATGCGTCTTGATTTGAACCACAATCTCTCATTGAAGTTGATCCACTTGATTGAGATGAGATCACTCTCAATGATGACAAAGATGAAGCAATCATCGGAACAGCTCCTGCTGCAGTAAGATTTAAATCGACACTTCTTTTCTCTGATATGAAGTTAGATAACGAAAAAATACTTTGGGATTTTGATGCAGATGGGAAGGTTGATTTTACTGATCAAGCATCATTCCAGACCTCATTAGATGATTCTAAGCTCCACAAGATTGCCTATCAACTTCCTGAACTACCTGGTGAACGAAAGGATACGTGGTTTATGTTTGATCTGAGAGTGATAGAGTCTGATCTGGCTTGATGTACGTTGCTCAAGGAGAACGTAAGAGATAATAGATGGAGAATTACTCCCGATTTTGATGAAATTTTGCAAATCGGTGAGTATAGATACAAGATCTATGATAAAGTAAATGAAACAGTCGTTGCGTCACCAAGGGTACAAGATGCGAGAGGGCAGTTGTCGTATAATTTTCCTGAAGGGGCATTATATGAAGTGCAGATGACCTATGTAACCAAGGATAAGAAGAAATGATCGTGTAGACCATTGGAGATTAGTGAAGGGTATAATGGAAATAAGGCTGAGTTTGATGTGTCATGGAAACATGCACAGGATGACTTGTTTGCTGAACTATGACCGCAGACGCCAGGTGCGACTCGAGATCTCGAGTGAATTACCAGTGATCTAGTCCCAAGTACGTTTCAGTTGGTAATCAATAGAACAAGCCCAGATCCAGATGCTACTATTCAGATGTTTTTTAATGACAAGGAGTTGTTTGCTGTTGCAGATAGGGTCTACGAGTTTGATGTAAATAAAGAGGGTGAGTATGAACTGGATGTTATCGTGACGTCGAAAGAGTGAGTGGAGACAGAGTGGACCTATCCAGTAAAGGTGCAAAGAAACAGCGTAGAGGCGCTTATTAAGGTAGAAGGAAAACTCGTATGAGAGGATCCTCACGAAGTTGAACTCGATGCATCGGTCTCCCCACTATATGATGAGGATGATGAGATTGTCGACTTTACCTGGGATTTTGGGGATGGAGATGTTCTTACAAAGGTGAGTCAGTGAAAGGTAAAACATATCTATAGATTCGATGCAGAAAATGATAAAAGTGACTTCTATCCAAAAGTAACGGTTCATACCAGAAAATGATTTGAAGATTCATATACCGTAGAAGAACCAATTGTGGTCAAAAGAAAACAAAAAGAAGTAGAAATCTTCATGGATAGTCACCCCACGCAACAAGCAAAAGTCTGAGAAACTATACAGATGAGTGTAAGAACAGATGGACTCGTAGATAGTATCAAACGAGACTATGGGAACCTAAAGGTAACAACCTGTGAGAGTAGAGAATGTAGTAATGCTGCCATAGCATATGATGAACCAGGAACTTATGTGATCACCGTAGAGGTCTGATACGAAGACGCTATTCCAGCTATTTCTAGGACGAAGGTGAGGGTCTATTAATGGGGAGAACGATTAGTTTTAGTATGTAAATTTCTTCATTTTATGGATAATCATGACTATATACATTGACCATATAATGAACGAATTAGAGATGAAGAACATTCATCCACAATATCGACGCATGAATTTCTTAAACAGTTGTGATTGAAACAAGATTTCGAAAGGGTAGGAACTACTGATTTAATATTTTGTATACTTTCTTCAACCTCTAGAGCTGCTATCAAATCACATTTTAAGCTGGAAGTTGTTCCAGAAGTATGTGTTCTTTCTAATTTTGATATTAAAGATTGACAATTTGAGGTAATTGTAGACAAAAATTCAGTAGAAAAACCATCATTCAAATTATACAAAGTTACTTCTTATTGAGAGAAGAGAATTCTTGAAATAATAAAAGTAAATGGGGATAGAAGTTCAACAAATACAAAAGAAAGAAGTTTATATGTTTGAAAATATCCAGCTACTACTACTCTATGAAATCTTTATTTTTTGCCTGGAAAAGAAGACTAATTGGTTATGCTTTTATGCTTACTATACATATGTTATCTATCATACAAATGAAAGAAATCCTTGCTCTTACAATCTATGCTGATGATATAGATCGAGATCAACCTATACAGCATATGGATCGATATTCTATTATTAAAACTCCAGAAATGCATTTCTTATTTTCTTCACAAGTTGAAGAGTTGAATCAAAAGAAACAGTATCATATGGATACTTTTCAATCTGATCCTGATGTTGCTTGAGTATATGCGTTTATGAAGAATAAATTTGGAGCTATTTTGATCTTAGCTCCTATAGCCTAGTAACCTTCACTATCAGTACTTGCACTTTCCCATATCATATCGAACAACGCTCTTTGTGCGTTTACAAATAGCGGTTGTATGATCTCTATAGCTTGCATAGGATTCCCATACTGGAGAAAATACATTTTTTCATCCATGACGATGATATCAGCGTGGAGGGGGAATCATTCTGGGAGAATTTTCACCTCGAATCATTGACGAAGCAGATTTTTTGCTTCCTGATTTGACTTTGAATCATGAACGAGGAGTACCTTCTTGTGTGTTTTTTGTTGTTCATGAGCTTTGTGCACTGAGGTGCTCTTATCTTTTGTAATATATTGATCAAGTGTTTCTGGACTATAAATCGTTCTGATCGTTTGAGACTGCTTGATTTGAGAAAAGATATGACTCAGAGCTTCTTCTCACTGAAAGAGTTTCACTTGGGGAACAATATGCGTTCACTGCATAAGTTGCTGAAACTGATCAGTAGAATCTAACAAAAGTTGTTTCTTTTTCGTTCGGTGTTGTACTTTGTCTTCCATGAGGACTGTCAACTCTTGAATACTAATCGCATAGAACGTAAGCGTATTCTCTCTCTTGTTTTTTGAAATGTATCATCACAGTTCTAGTTTCTGGAGGGTATCATATATAGTTGTCCTTGGTAGATTTGATTTTCTTTGTAGTCCGGTCACGGTCATTCACCCATAAGTAAGACAGGCAAGATAGATGTCTGATTCTTTTTGAGAGAGTCAGATTTTTTTGAGTATCTGTTCTGGAGAATAGTGCATGATGTCG
The DNA here is from genome assembly GCA_937965925.1 of Candidatus Absconditabacterales bacterium. Taxonomy (GTDB): domain Bacteria; phylum Patescibacteriota; class Gracilibacteria; order Absconditabacterales; family Absconditicoccaceae; genus JAHDCT01. The sequence goes on from CALCME010000051.1 coordinate 3,843, forward strand.
GAAGATGACGATATCTAAATATGTTTATACATAGGTGTTTATAGAGTAAGTATACTGAATTTTTTGAGATGTTCAATTTTTAACTTACAATAGTTTTTTTAAACAAAAAATAAAATATTGTATTATGAAAGGTCAAACTTTTACGGGTATAAAAATCACCAAAAGTAGGTTCGAAGCTCATGAATTTACATTTTTCGCTATTATTAGCAAAAGGACAAAAAGAATAAAAAAATGGCATGAAATTGAAGAATTGGCTGTGCAGAGACTAGTCGAAGAAGTTGGAGAAATTACAGAGGACTATAAAACGAGTCCTGTAGTCATGAATTCTAGAGGGATTATA
>CALCME010000052.1 GCA_937965925.1 Candidatus Absconditabacterales bacterium
GTCATCACAGTTTCTATCACATCTTCCATCTCCATCGTCATCACAGTTTCTATCACATCTTCCATCTCCATCGTCATCACAATTTCTATCGCACCTTCCATCTCCATCATCATCACAATTTCTATCGCACCTTCCATCTCCATCGTCATCACAGTTTCTATCACATCTTCCATCTCCGTCTTCATCGCTATCACACAAATCTCATATTCAATCTGAATCTTTATCTGACTGATCAGGATTTGGAATAGCTGGACAATTATCTTCAGATCCGTCTTCACAATCTCTATCACATATACCATCTCCATCATCATCGCAGTTTCTATCGCATCTCCCATCTCCGTCGTCATCACAGTTTCTATCGCAGGTACCATCGTCGTCCTTATCATCATCACATATGTCTCCTATCCCATCATTATCACTATCAATTTGATCAGGATTTGGAATGCTTGGACAGTTATCACTCTCATTATCATATCAATCGCCATCATAGTCATTATCTCGTGTACATGATCTCTTTTTTGTTAGTTGTTCAAGTACTCAGAGGAATAAACTTCAATCAATTTGCTCAAACCTACTTATATCATTGATTTCTTCTCGATCAGTGACTCATTCTTTTACCGCGATATTTGCTAACGCTACTGGATTTTCTCATTCCACTTGTCCACCATATGCTACCATTCAACAAGATGTAAGATTATGCCTACAATATCTTAGATATAAGGTAAATTCATCAATATTCCTCATAAGACATGACTGATCTGCAGTACATTCATCCACAGCAGCAGAAAGAATCTGTCTATCTGTATCAGTAAAATCATCTTTTCTCTCACTCATCCATGAAGCTACTTGTGATCGATCTAATGCATATGAACTATAAACATCAGGTGCTAATGTGTTGTAAATAGCTTGTAAGAAGTCTCAAAATACCAGTGGATATTCTCAACAAAAATTTCACGAACAAATCGTACTCGTTCTTGGAAATCAGTTCATCCATCATCTTTCAGCAACTTCAGCTATACAATATGAATAATCATTTCACTTATAAGGTTGATTTCCGACCTCAACATCATCAAAGTTATTTCATATCTCCGCTTTGATCTTATTTCGTCGAAAGGCTATAAATGTAATAAGTTGGAACCTATCTGGAATAGCACATTGCTCACACGTAGATAACACTAAAAACTCAGCTAAATCATAACGGGTTAAAAACTCACTTTCGAGAATTTCTTCGTATCTAGACCCACTAAGATCTTTTAAGCTTTTCGTTCTTCTTTGGTCAATTTGTTCATTTACTTGTTCACTCTTTTCAATCGGGAGAGATTCTCACTGGGACTGAGAAAAGACTCCTCATCACAAAAAGAATAAACAAGAAACTACTCGTAGTAAAAAGCGTCACATCATGTAGGAAATCAAAAACTAGAGATTACTAATAATTGTATTCAAAAGTGCTCAATCGATAGACGAACCATACTCTTTCATAATCATTCAAATGAGTTGTCATCTTTTCTGCGAGACATCTATTCACGTTGATTCTATAGTATCTTGAACAATTTTTCTTGTTTGTTCTTCACTAAGCATTTCTGGTAAATATACTCAAAGGATTGCGATCTTTTTTTCTTCATCACTTATTTCATCTTCAGAAGATCCGTTCTTTTTTAATGCATCTATTGTTTCATGAATCTGTTTTATTTCTTTTTTAATAATCTTTACGATACTCTCTTCATCAAGGTCTTCTTTTGAATCAATTTGTTTATTTTTAATCTGAGAAACAATAAAACGAAGAATATCTCTCTTTATTACATCTTTTGCTCTCATAGCATCTTTTAAATGTTCTTTTAATAGATCAAACATATACATAACAATTATTTCTAAAAAATTATTTCAATCAAACTTTCTCCACTCTCAATCTTTGTTACTTAATTTTTATTACTTTATTCTTGTGTCGTATTCATGTCACTTTACGGGAACAATACACACTTCAAGAAAAACAGACTCTCACTATGTAGTAGTTTACAATGTCATGTTTCCTCATACTCACTATACATATTAGACTTTATAAGACGTTAGTGAACTACAAGGGAAAATCGATGAAGTAGCACAACACACGCTTACAAAAAATTGATTACTCTAAGCATACTACTCTCCTAAAAAATTACAAGACGTAATTTTCGAAACAACGTAATTTTCGAATCAAGACAAAGTACTTTTAAAAGTAGTTGTTCCTGTGTATCAGATATTCTAGAAGACAAGTTCTTTCAGTTTAGATGTTTTTAGTATAAAAAAAACAACAAGAGATCCTTGTTGCTCAGATATTACGATATGTGTTGTTTCTCTCTTAGATCTTGGATCTGCCCAAAAGGGGATTCGAACCCCTACACCTTTCGGCACACGCCCCTCAAGCGTGCGTGTCTACCAGTTCCACCACCTGGGCATATATTCACGAAGCATAACCAAAACTAAGAATGAATTCTCAGATAAAGCACGTACCTAAGAATTCAAGCTCGATGTCAAGGTGATACAACAGAAAATTTAAGATATCTTGAGTTGATAGACTCATTTATCTACTCTTTCAAACATATCTTTGTATTTCTGAAGAGTGAGTACAATTGTATTTGGACTTACCATTTTTTCTTTCAGAACTTCCTTTTGAATATCTTTTATCGTCATTGGTCTATCCGTTGCCTTAAGAATTCTTTCAATAATTTCTTTTACACTTCATCATTGAAATCCTCGTTCTTTCAGTCCATAGATTCAGAGTCACATATTCACAAACAAGGTGTTGTTCTTTACAAGCTCATTATGAACCGTATTCACCTTAACTGGTTTATCTGGAAACCATTCCATAACCTTCGTTGCCATTTCCTGGTAGTGAATAGGCTTATTTAATCTTCTAAGAATATACAATACTTTTTGCTTGATTGTTTTAGGGTTCACTTCCGTAAACGTATCTAAACCAACCTTACCGTAGAAGGTAGCAAGTCATTTAATAGCTTTGAAGAAATTAGTATAGAAAAGATTATTCTGAAGATATTCAATATCAGAATACTTTGATGTGTAGACAGACTTCAATCTATCAACAAACTCATACAAATCTTCTGCCTCACCCTTTTCCTTGAAATAATCAACAACGTAATGAGTCATCTCAGTGAGAAGATCTTCAAAAAGAGGATCGATATAGAATCATTTTCGAATATGTCTATTTCTCTTCAAGTAATAGATATCGAAATCAGAGACAACTATCATCTTTAATTCTTGAACATTGAAC
>CALCME010000053.1 GCA_937965925.1 Candidatus Absconditabacterales bacterium
ATCAGAATTGGTAAACGATCTATCTTTTTGACCAAATTATGAATGAAGTTTGAATTTGGCATATGCAATTTCTCGTAGAATCGATGAAAGTAAGTCAATTATAGATAGCTTTTTTGCATATTACGTTTTTTGAGATAATAAAGACAAATATATTAATTCTGAAAATTATAATGAATTCGACGATACTTTAATGAATATTATTTCATCAATTAATAAATATTTCTAACCATGACAACCACTACAACCCAACAAGACCTAGACCTCCGCGAAGCACTTGATAGTTCAGATGATTTTGTGTATTCTCATCAGATCAAAGGTCTGGATGAATCGACCGTGAGGAAGATCTCAGAGGAACTCGATGAACCAGAATGGATGCTCGAGAAAAGACTTGAGTCACTCAAACTGTTCTACAAGATGGCTCTACCAACTCGAGGACCTGATATATCAAGTCTGGACTTCAACGAACTCGTCTACTATGCATCACCAGAACAACGTGAAGCCCAAAATGATCGAGACCTTGTAGATCCTGCGATCAAGGCGAAGTTTGATCGTCTTGGGATACCTGAGGCTGAGAAACGCTATCTTGCAGGTGCAGGAGGGCAGATGGACAGTGAGGTGGTCTACCATAGTATCAAAAAGAAGCGAGCCGAGAAGGGAGTGATCTTTGAAGATATGTCTGAAGCAGTAAAAACGCATCCAGAGCTTGTGAAGAAGTACTTTATGAAACTTATCCCTGCGAACGATCATAAGTTTATGGCTTTGCATGGTGCAGTTTGGTCATGAGGGACGTTTATTTATGTTCCCCCTGGTGTGATTGTCGATGAGCCACTCCAAGCGTATTTCCGTATGAACTCAGTGAGTGGGGGTCAGTTTGAACATACACTGATCATTGTGGATGATGATGCGAGATGTGATTATATAGAAGGGTGTAGTGCTCCGAAGTTTGACAAGCTGTCGTTGCATGCATGAGGAGTGGAGGTATATGTAGGAAAACGTGCACATATGAGATATAGCTCAGTGGAAAATCGATCTATCAATACGTACAATCTCAATACAAAACGTGGTATCGTAGAAGAAGATGGATTTCTCGAGCGAGTAAATGGGAATCTTTGAAGTGGAGTGACGATGCTCTATCCTTGTTCTATCTTGAAAGGTGATAGATCTCGTAGTGATCAACTATGAGTAGCTGTTGCTGCTGCAGGACAAGTACAAGATACTGGTAGTAAAGTAATCCATATAGGGAAACATACCTCAAGTACGATCGTTAGTAAATCTATCTCTAAAGATGGGTGAATAGCAACCTATAGAGGTATCGTAGAAGTCAAAAAATCTGCAGAATACGCAGTAAATGCTACTGAATGTGATGCGTTACTGATGGACGACCAGTCAATCTCGACCACGATTCCATATATAGAAGTATATAATGGGACGACTACTATTGCTCATGAAGCAAGTGCTGGTAAAGTAGATGATGAGATGCTCTTCTATCTGATGTCTCGTGGATTGAACGAAGAAAAAGCAATGGCTATGATTGTAAACTGATTTATCTCTCCTATTGTTAGGAAACTTCCCCTAGAGTATGCAGGAGAGTTGAATAGATTGATTGAAATGGAAATGGAGGGGAGTGTTGGGTAATCTTTATTTGTCATAATTATAGTAATATATGTCAGCTTCAGAATTTGTAAATACCTATCCACTTGACGAAAGTTCAAGAATGTTGTTTCCTATGGAAAGAAAAAAATACTATGATGATCTTATTCAGATGCACAAGAGTTGAGAAGATCCGAAAAAGTCCGTTGAGGTAATTCAGGTATTTCTTTTTAACTTAGACTGAGAGATTATAGTTCAGAAAAGAGCTAGTACAAAAAGACATAATGCAAACCTATTGGATAAATCTATTTGAGGTCATATTCGTGTGTGAGATACCCCAGATCATACGGTGATGATTGAAACAGTACAAGAGCTTGAAGTTCCATCATTTGTGGTTCATTGACGTAATGAATTCCTCAATAAACTTTCAGTATTAAAAGATTATCTTCATACAATGGCTCTTGTAAAGTATGTAGACTGTAACGTGAACATGTTTACTCAAGTATTTGAGTGAGAAGCAGTAAAGGTTCCAAAAAAATATCATTTATATCTTTGAGTGTATGGTGGTAGTACAAGAACTATTGATAAAGAAGCTAAATGAGTATTGAGATATAGTGTAGATGAACTAGATTTTGAAATGGAAAAATATCCTGAAATGTTTACTGATGATTTTCTGTATTTTATGAAAAATTATCGTTCTAATATTGAGAGCTTTATTGAAGATATAAAACATTTCTAGGAAATAAGTAAGAAAAACTAAAGAATTTTCTATGAAGAACAGAGGTGGATCTTGTGATGTATATTTACATATCGATAGTGAGGATATTTACTTTTTGTAGATCATATGCACTATCGATTTTTTGAATATCTACAATCATTAGTTTGGAGTACCGTTTTGTATCTCATCTTTTGATTTTTCTTGTGATGAAATGTGTTTTCAACAAACTGGATCATCTCTCCAGAGCAATCTAGCAGAGCTTGATCATGATCTGTTGCTCAGCAAGAACAGCAAGCAAGAGATCTTGTGGAACAGCAAGATGAT
>CALCME010000054.1 GCA_937965925.1 Candidatus Absconditabacterales bacterium
TCAGGATTGTGAAGTGACTTTACATATGTTTTCAACTACAAAAAGAGCTACAAAAGTCATAAGGAAATAGAATAGTATAGCTATGTACAAATCCATTCAAGTGATTTTTCATATGAAGAATGCTCACACACCCCAAAATCATAAAGAGAGAAAAAGCGACATAAATATACCGTATCTGGCAGTCATAATAAATCATGTCCCAAAAACAATTTCTGCTAGTAATCAATTTCATGCAATGATTTTAGAAAGAAGATACTCATGATAGAATTGGCAAGATTAGTTAAAATAAAATACAATAATTAACATCAGAAAAGATTGTATTGACATTTTTAATTTTAAGCCTAAAACTAAAACATAAAGTATTTAACTCATCATCAATGTCATTTCTATGTCAGAAAAAATAACAATCACATCTGAGAATAATCTAACCAAAAGAAAAATAATATGAAAATGAGAAATTGAGATATTTGAGGGAGATTATTCTTGACATATAAGTTTTAACTTACATGTTTGAGAGAAAAATATAATGCATACATTAGCTACTGATGAATTTGATACTCCCGATCAAGTTAAACAAGATTTACAGACACAATTAGATGAGTTGACAGAAAAAACTGATGAAAAATTAAGTGCACTTATTGATGCAATGAGTCTTACAGATGAATTAATTATCAAAGCTGCTTGAACGAAAATCAATAAAAATTAACAAGCCCATCTTCAATAGAAGTTGATTACAACTCCCACTTCCCCACTTTCGTCCTCCTCAACCCCGTCAATATTCCACCAACTCAAAACTGCTCTCCTATCCAGTGAGCGATACTCCTTATATAGGTACCAGATCACACATGGAGTCTTATCTTACATACGGGAAACTCATATTCTAGTATTTCAAAATCTAGCAACTCCATATCTGTATCAACAAAGATTGGATTTCACTCTCTTGCGTACTCATAGAGTTTTTTTCATTTCACTTTCTTTGCAGAAAATGGAGTGAGTGGTCGTTGGGATACTCACAATTTATTGAGTAATTTTTTTTCTATATCACCACGAGAAGGAATTTGTAATTCTCCACTTTCAATTTTTCATGTTAGGTCTAATTGCTCTATATACTTCCAGTAATCAGTATCCCAAGTATCACTCTTTTGTGAAAAATCGATCGTCGCTATATACTCTTTATCTAGTCATACAAATTCTTTCAGACGTTTTGTGTCCTTCCCTATAGCAATAATCATCAATCATGTCGCAAGTGGATCCAGTGTTCATGCATGACCAATCTTCGTCTTCCTCGGACAGAGTTTTTTGATTTTTCTGATCAGATCAAAACTCGTAAATCAGGTCGGCTTATCTATCAGTAAGAACATTTTGTTAGAAGTTAGCTAAATTAATTAGACTAGTTAGACTAGTTGGATAAATTAGAAGATTTCATATTACTAATTCATCTAATTCATCTAATTCAACACATCTACTTACTCTAACAATCATATCTCTTTCAATGCAGTCAACTTATCGTTGATAAAGTAATGTCGTGATTCTTGTGGAGAAGTAATTTTAATGAAATCATCTTCTTCTTGTTGCATTGAAAGAATGTCATCAGGAGACGAAGCAGCCTCATCGACCACTACCTTCTGAGTTGGTTTTCTGGACTTTAGTCTCACTACTCGTTCTCACGCATAGAGCGTTCCATGCTCATGTCATAGATAGAAAGGTGCCCAGTCTGTTTCTAGAAAAGGTTTCTCATAGTATTTAGTGAAATTTATCTCATCTTGCACTTCAACAATATTCTCTTTGATGATTGCAATATTTGTCACCATGTTCTGTCCATTTAAGTAAGCTCTCACTGCTTGAATAGCAAAATACAACGTCACAAAAAATATGATGTATCTCCAATATAACGTATTTCTCAAAAACTGATGATAGCGCACGTGTTTACGTCTAAATCATAAAATTTTGTAGAGTTCTCTGTTTATTTTAGTCTAAACTAACGAGGTAGTGTTCATTTTATATACACTATTACGTATCTAACTTCTCTAAAGATTTTCATCTCGAGCGAAATGGAGTGAAACGAAATGAAGTTGAGAGATCTTAATGAGAGAGAGTGTGTTTGTGATTATTTTCTTCATCATAATTTTCTAGTTTACCTACTCCCGCATAATATATCTATCTTCTACTCATGCATATGGTGATACAATCTTAAGTATATCACCATTCTTTGCCCCAAACTGATCAAATCGATGCAAGAGTCATTTTTGTTCTAATTGTCTTCGGAATCGCATTTCTGCTTCATCTTTTCATCGAGGAATCACAAAGCTCAGATATGCGACTTCTGGATGATCAATTTCCCATACCTTCACCTTCTGAGATCATTCTTCTCATATATATCACTCTTGTATCAAAAATCAACGATCGTGTTCTGTTATATCTACAATCGTCTTCACTACTGTATCGTCTATTTCATGACTTTCATACGTGATTCCTGTCTTTATTACTGAGATCAATGGCATCAACGCATCCAAAAATTCGTTCTTTCACGATCAGGTTGCTGCTGATAGTACATGAGTATATGTGCGAACAAGTTCCGAAGAGATCTCAAATCCACGATCAGCTATCTGTTGTTTCGCTGAGTTTACTCGTCATTCAAGAAGTTCTTCAATTATTTCATCATCAGCAATCAGATCAGATTTATTTAGAGCCCAGCAGATCGACTTTTGGATAATTGGGTCTTCAGACGCTCCAGGAGTAGTATCGTGCACGAGCAAGCTACATTGTGAAGCATCACAGGTGAGTGTAATTGAATGAGAGCGTTCATTCTCTTCTCACTGAGAGATATATGTTTTTATATAGTTTAGGAGTTCATCAAAGATCAGTCCAAACTCTTCTCGTCAAGACTCATACCTGTGAGCATCCAGAACAAAAACAATAACCCTGCTCTTCAAGATATGTCTAAGAAATGCATTACCTAGTCCTTTTCATGTATGTGCTCACGTAATTAATCCAGGAATATCTATCATAGAAAAACTACTCCCTTTGTGAGTGATGATTCCAAGATTTGGAACAAGTGTGGTAAAGTGATACTCAGCAGTTTTTGCCTTTACATTACTCATGATATTGATCAGAGATGACTTTCATACACTTGGCGTTCACACAAGAGCAACATCTGCAAGCATTTGTAGCTCAAAAATCACCTTCAATGAGTTTCATGGTTCACCTAGCAGACAAATATGAGGGAACTGATTTGTAGATGAGGTAAAATGCATATTTCAGAGTCATCATCTTCATCACGCAGCTAAGATTATCTCTTGGTCGTGTTCTGTAATATGAGCGATCAACGTCTCGTCTTCAGCATTTTTTATGAGCGTTCATAGTGGTACCAACAAGATGATATCCTCAGCGTTTTTACCATATTTTTGTTGTCATTGACCTGGTTCTCCATCTTTCGCTTGATAGATTACATTATATCTATATGACATCAATGTTCGCTCATTTGATGATCCACGAACAATAATAGATCATCATTTTCCTCCATCTCATCCAGAAGGTCATCAAAATGGGACGTGCTTTTCACGTCTTCACGTAATCACCCCATCACCACCGGTTCAAGAGGATACGTTGATCTTCACTTCATCGAAAAATTTCATGCACCTAGTCAAGCAGTAAAATCTATCAGGGCAACCCGATAGCTACAATATACAATACTCCCTAGTATACCTATTTACTCATCTTCTTCAAAGCAATCATGAACATTACTCTCATTCATATCTCTGACTCAGATAAACACTTCGCAGATGCAAACCAAGAATACACCAAAAGAATGTGAACTTCTTGTACGATTATAACCATAAAGCCAGTAAAACACGGAACGAGAGATCAAATCATCATGAAAGAAACTGAATTAGTTATCAAGAAACTAGAAACTAGAAACAAGAAGAACAAACATTGAGATCTTTCACTTTTTCTTCTTTCCATAGAATGAAAATCATATACAACAGAGCAACTTTCTAGATTACTCCCTCCTTGATCATCTAGTATATTTTTGATCTGATGACCCTATGGATTCGACGAAAAGATGCTTACCTCATCATTTCCAAACATAAAAAAAATCTGCTTCTGAAAGCAAACTATGCCACACGGATTGGCCAAACTTGTTCTCTTAGAACAGATCTACAGATGTTGAACTCTCCAGTCTGGTAAGACGTATCATTATTAATCGAAGAGATTAGCTACTTTTCGTGTCTTGATATCTTTTTTATGTGCAACATCTTGTTAATCCCACTAATTTCCACTAATTCCTACTAATTTCTACTAATTCACACTAATTCCTACTAATTCCTACTAATTTCTACTAATTCACACTAATTCCTACTAATTTCTACTAATTTCTACTAATTTCCACTAATTCCTACTAATTTCTACTAATTCACACTAATTCACACTAATTCCTACTAATTTCTACTAATTCACACTAATTCCTACTAATTTCCACTAATTTCCACTAATTTCTACCAAACTAACTCAAACTCTCATGAATATCTTCTAGGATCTCCTTACTCCCTCTTTGATGACGATGTGGATCATCATTGTGATCTTCAGGTAGTTCATCTTCACACGCTTTCAATTTCATCTCATAGTCCAATACTTGAGCAAGATGTCTTTTCATAAGAGAAGTCTTTAATTCATCATCCATACGAGATGACGCTATGATATCATAACGCTCTTTGAGCATATTCATCGACTCATGTGTCTGATTAAGATCGCTACACAGGGCAAATCACTGAGCACGATAAAACAGAACCCGTTGTGCAGACAAAAAATACGTACTTCATATAATGAAGAGGATAACACTTACAGAGGCGAGATCGGTGACAAGACGTCTAAGGATCATATGTTTATGTTTTTGTTAGTAAATTGGTTTTTTATACGGTGGACACTCAGTATCCAAAGGAGGTACGTTTAGTTTTTTTATCTCATTTGGCATACATACACAGTCACTTACATAGGCAACGAAGTATCTGCATTACTCATCGACGAAAACATAATAATTCTTTTTTTTTTAAATTCCTGTTTTTTACTTCTTTTTCACAAGAACAACAATATTATACATATTATAAACGTATATGTCAAGTATACGGTCGC
>CALCME010000055.1 GCA_937965925.1 Candidatus Absconditabacterales bacterium
TGTTTATGAACTATTTGATTAAAAGATAAACAAAAATATGTGAAGCAAATCGTCTCTTATAGTCGAACAGGTATGTGTTTCCTTCTCGTAGGGGGATTGATCTATCAGTTAGTAAAGATGTGATTTCCTGAGTTCTTTACTCAGTTGTGATACGGACCAATTGGTGATTATGCAGTGTGATCTCATCCACCGTTGTGGTATCGTACGTGACCATGATGACGAGCTAGGCTCCAGTGATTCTTCTCGTGACCCAATAATTTTTGATATTTTTTGGTTGGAATTTTTTCGTTCTTCCTTGTTCAGTGGTGGCAAAGATGGCAACAGAAAGAGTTCTCTAAGAGTGCACTTGTTCTCGTTGCTCTTGTGTATATGTGATCGTTGATATGGACCTTATCAAGGTGAGCGTTAGTCTGAGTGTTAGTTCAAATTATGATTTTGACTGTTTTTTCGGTAAAGAGATTACTTGTAAGTCGTACGTCCATCCTCTGGTGAGTCTGAATTGTAACGTTACTGATCCTTTGATGATTCTGAATATTGACGTATATAAAGCCTTCTTCTACTGTTTTACATATGCTTTCTTGGCAGGAGTGATGGATTGCTTTTATGAACTCACCGTTGTGATATGGTCTCGGTATGGCATGACCATCCGTTCATCATCAAGGAGTATATCTTCCTGAAAATCAATACCTACAGATGTTGTTGGATATTTGAGTGATTGGAATGCTTTTTTGGCTCGTCGCTCGAAAAATATTATTGAGTCCAGCACTCTCTCATCTTCGTGACGATATGACACTCCAACAACTTCCTCATTTTACCTTACTTGCTCTTTGAATTATTTGATTGATGAGTGAATGACTATTCCTGCATGTATGGGAAGATAGTATGGTAAACTATCTCATTTTGGTTCCCTTTGGTATCTTGTTGTGAATGAGTAGAGAAAAACCATTTCTTTCAAAGATGTAAGCAGAATTCCAAAAAACAGGTACGTCGTATCACGAGAATACTGACTGTCATGTGATTATAGTTCAAAACGATTTGACTGCTTGTTTTTTGATATAATATTCCTATATTCACACAATGTGTGGAGACTGAGGCAACCAAACTTCAACTCTTATACGACACTTTTATTTTATTTATTTACTACATACATCATGAATGAAACTCTCTTGGAATTTATTACTCCATTTATGAGACATGATAAGGACAATGGTTCACCAGAAGTCCAAATTGCTATCTTGTCATATGAAGTAACTCTTTTACAAAAACATTTAGCTGAACACTCTAAAGATGTGGATGCAAAAAGAAGTTTGTTGAAGAAAGTTGCAAGGAGAAGAAAATTTCTTAAATATCTAAAGACGACGAATCTTGAACGTTACAACATTATTTCTAAAAAACTGAAAATTAAAGTATAAACGTAAACAACCTATACATTGATACGTGTTCGTATCACCTTTTTTATTTATGTAACGTTTTATCTACCTAATGAGTACATCAAACGAATTCCTAAAAGAACTACAAGACTGAGAAGTAGTAATCCCATCTATTAAAGCTTGAAAAAGAACTGTATGAACAGTAATTAAAAGATGAGATTATTGAGTATTAGTTAACTGTGCAGAGTGATGTTTCACGTGATTAATCTTATCTAAAGAGGTAAAGAATCTTGAGAGAGGAGGTGAGGATCTAACAGTCGGAGCAGAACTTGAAGCTGAAATTTTGTGAAGTGATGTTGTTACTGATGAATGATACTATGTTGTATCTATTTCTAAGTTGAAACAACAAGCAGTTTGGGATAGAATTACAACACAGCAAGAGAACGACGAAGTATTTACTGTTATTCCTACTGAAGCAAACTTGTGATGATTGTTGGTTGATATGCATGGTATTAAGTGATTTATACCACTTTCACAACTTTCTCCACTGCATTATCCTAGAGTTGAGGATGGAGATCAAGAGAAAATCTTTGATGAACTCTTGAAACTTCTTGGAACAGAAATTCAAGTGAGAATCATCAATTTTGATGAGGACGCGAGAAGAATGATCTTGTCTGAAAGAGAAGCACTCAGAGAAGAAAGACAGAAAATTATGGATACGCTTGAAGTGTGAAACACGTACAAATGAATTGTGAGTGGTATTTCAAGTTATGGTTTCTTCGTGACGATTGGTGGATGAGTTGAAGGACTTGTGCATATTTCAGAGATCACGTATGGTCATGTATCCAATATCGACGGTCTTGGTGAAGTTGGTGATGAGATGGAAGTGAAAGTTATTGGTCTTGAAGATGGGAAAATCTCACTTTCAGCGAAACAACTTGCTCCAGATCCACGAACATTGATTCCTCAGACGTATGGAGTTGGTGATGTGATCGAAGGTGAAGTAGTAAGATACGTACCATATGGAGTATTTATGAGAGTATTCAAAGATATCAATGGTCTTATCCATTTGAGTGAAATAGGGAATACTGATGCATGAGTAAAATCATTGAAGTTATGATCAGTAGTGAAAGCTAAGATAATTCTTCTTGAACCTCATAATAGAAAAATCTGATTGAGTATTAAAGCTCTTCAGAAAGATGAAGCAAAAGAAAAGAAAGCAGCCGAAGAAGCTAAAGAAAAATAATACGTTACATTTTGATTAAACCAATAAACTCTCCATTCGGAGAGTTTTTTTTACTATATAGGAAATTATAAACAAATTCCCTATAGATGTATAAATACTCCAATTACTCCATGATTCTTAATCAGAAGATATAGTAGTTTTCATCTTAAATGTTGGGAATCAAAAATCCGTAGGATTATTTTAGTTTTGAATTGTAATTCTTTTTGGATATAGTATCTCATATTTATATATACAACATTTATGCATCAAGAAAATCTTTCATATATAGTATCTGTTTATATCGATGAAACTAGTAAAACAGACATCAATTCTTGAATTAATGTTTCCTGAAATCTACTAGATCCATATTCTTGAAAGCAAGTACAGGAAGATATACAGGTTACTTTCTGAGGAAAATCAGATCTGTGTGAAAATCCTCAGGATTGAAATTGAAAAGAGTGATTTTGATTTTATAATGCAGTAATTTCAACAGTAATTTGAACGAAGAATAATAAAAAATGATATCTGGTCATTTGAAAAGTTACAGATGATGTCTTCAAGAATATTATGAAGCACATATGAACAGAAACTAACTCTATGATAGAAACAATAGAAAATAATAAAGAAATTTTCGATTAGATAGTAATTTCCACATTTATGTATATGGCTAATTTGTTACAGAATATCTATACAGAATCTAAAGTGAGTGCTTTTGAAGAAATTCTAAGTATTTATGATAAAAAATGATATGCTGTGATTAGCTATCTGTATTTTGCTAATGCCATGAAATGGAAACTGTTTGAATGAGATATAAGATCGGAGATATGAGATACAAGGAGTCAGTATATACAAGCACTAGAAAAAAGCGATCTTCTTCTTCCAGACTGAATAGCACTTGAAGTATTCTATCGTCATTTTTCAGAAAACTGAAAAAGCCTGACTAACTTAAATGGAACAGATTTTCTCCCTTTTTTTCTTCATGATTTGAATAC
>CALCME010000056.1 GCA_937965925.1 Candidatus Absconditabacterales bacterium
CATGATGCAATTCAGATTGATTCTATGCTTATAGCGAGGAGTCAGAGTGATATAAATGCGAAGAATCATTTTTTGCCATGAGTTCATGTGAGCAATCGTGACATAGATACTCAAAGAATAACTAATCGGACTGATAAGTAACTCCCCTGAGAAGATGTTACTTCAAACATCGTGCTTGCTCGTCGGGCTCATATAGCGACTCATCCAAGAGCACATATGATGATTTGCTTGATCTGTTTTGTTTCTGACATGAGTAATGGTGTGTAAAATTATTTATTTTTGTTTCATATATGGTCATAAGAATATCGTTTTATGTTTATGTGTTCTTTTCTTCATCTTCCATTATCTTCTCCCCACAGAGAACCCCAGAAATCAAGCACATTGGCATACCTATACCAGGATTAGTATATGATCAACAATAATACAGTCATTCTACCTTACTACTATGATGTTTTGGTCTCCAAAGTGCACTTTGAAACAACGTATGTGCTATTCATAAGGCTGTTCCTCAGTAGCTATTATATCTTTCTAGAAATTCTTTGTTTCCAAAAAGTCTTTCTTGTTCTATATAGGGAAGTATTTCTTCACCAAGTGTTTCTTCTATATTTTTCCAGACGAGAAGTCTGTAGTCTGCTTTCTCTTCTTCTGTTAGAAAGAGTCCTGGAGGAAAAGGAACGAGAATGAAAATATTCTCTTTTCCTTCTGGTGCAACCGAAGGGTCAGTCTGTGATGGACAGCATATATACCGAGATGGATTTGGTGGAATAGTTTTTGTGTCAAAAATATGTCAAAAATTTGTCGACCAGTCCTTTCAAAACCTCAATGAGTGGTGTTTTATGTTTTTAAGTTTTTTTGATAGTCATGCATAGATAACAAAACCACTTGGAGCAAAAACTTTGCGGTCTCGATACGATTGTGGATATGTTTGTTCTGAAATATTGAGTAGTTGTGTCTCTGTCCATCGCATATCTGCATTGGAAATAACGATGTCTGCGTGGTGATGTACTCCGTTGACGATGACTCATGTGGCACGTGATCCAGCATCACCATACAACCTCTCTGGACTACCAGGATCTTTGATTGTCGTGATCTTTGTCACTTCGCTATCGGTATGAAAGGTAACTCACAGGTTTTTTCATATCTTTACCAGTGCTTGTATGACAGCATTGATTCATCACTGAGGATAGAAAACTCCCATATTTTTTCCAAAATCTACATGAGCCATAAGACTATACAGTGCAGGTGCATCTTTTGGTGCTGTTCCTAAAAATAAAAGCGTGTATTGAACAAGTTGTTTCATCTCATTGCTTTCAAAATAGCGATCTACAAAAGATCTCATAGAATTGAAAATATTAAGTCTCATTCACTCTCTTAATAGTTTTCGCTGAAAGAAATCCCATACAGATTCGTAGCGTTTCCAGACAAAATCTTTCATAGACGTTTCATACTTGTACGTAGCATCTTCCATATATCTTTCTAATTTTTCTAGTGCATTTGGTTCAAACTGTTCTAGGACGTCTTTGTTTTTTGTGATATCTGAGTAGATATCTACTCACTCTTTTCTTCACTCAAAAAAAAGTCTATATGAAGGGGCAAGTTTCGTAAGATTTAGGTGATCATTGATGTCTTCTCACATTAATTCAAAAAATTGTTCGAAAATATCAGGCATAAGATATCGACTTGGTCACATATCTCGACGAAATCCTCATGTTTCAAAAACACTTGCTCTTCATCAAAGTTGTTCGTTTTTTTCGTAGACAGTTACGTTGTGTCATTTTTTTGCTAGAAAGAGTGCAGTCGCTAGTCCTCAAAATCCAGAACCAATCACGCTGATTTTTTTTCAATTTTTTGACATTTTTTTGACAAAGAAAGGAAGCTAAATTAGTGTAAATCTTGCAAATAGATCTATCTTATGTAAGAGTGTTCTAGACGCAAGGTATAAGTAGATATGTAATGAGTGCTTATTTATTTAGAATTAAAGAGAGTAGCATGAACTTAAAAGAATTTAAAACACATTTTGATCCATTTCTAGAAGCCTTCCTCCAAGAAAAAATTGATGAAGTGAGTGTTCTGTATCCAGATCAAGAAACGAAGAACCTTATTCTATATCTGCTTCCATATATAGAACATGGGAAACGTTTTCGTCCATATATGGTGTATCTTTGGTATACAATGAATGGGTGAAAAGATATTGAATTATGTATGAAATACTGATCTATTAATGAGTTGATTCATGTTTTTGCCTTGATCCATGATGATATATGTGATAAGGGAACGTTAAGACATAAGATACCAACGTATCATAGAGAGTTGTGAAGCAGGTATGCTGATGAACATGTTTGACTTTCTCAAGCAATGATTCTGTGAGATCTTGTCTATACATGGGCTGTTGAGCTCCTCTTTGAATGCGGGGGATCAATAGAAATAAACATGTTGTATATGAGCATGCTGAAAGAGGTCATTGTCTGACAGATGCTTGATATACATTATTCACGAGAATCCACTTCACGTGGACTTCAAGACATAGAAAAAAAAGATCATTTAAAGTCATGACAATATACGTTCCAAAAACCAATGATGATATGAGCGAAATTAGCTGGAGTTGATGATCAAGTTATTTCAAAAATAGCTACTATTTGACGTGAAATATGAGTTGCATTTCAGTGGAGAGATGATCTTTTAGATTGGTTACCTAATAAAGAATGAAAAACCAAATTTAGCGATATCCAAGAAGGAAATCAAACTGCACTTATGATTGAGTTCTGACATCTTCTACAAAGTGAAGATTTATTTAAATTAGAAGGATATCGCTGATCTGAAATTACTTCAGAGATGATAGATTTTTTTGAAACAATTATTGCCTCTTCAGGAATACAAAAACATATGGAGCAAAAAATTGGAGATAAATTGGATTGAGTAGAAAAAGATTTTCTTTCTCAAATTTCAACTTCTGATTATTCTCCTTATTTCTTGGAAATAATTACACTTCTTCGTCATGTGTAGATCTTCCCTTGATTCTGTCACAACATAAGTTCTTACTTCGTACAACTCTTACTTATTATAGTTGCCATAATAGCTTTAACGTAGCATCTACGTAGCAAAAATATTGCTTTAATTTCTCCAGATTTTTCTATGGGTAGACATCAACGAAAGCTTCTCTTTTTTTGTTTCATAAGTTTCATTTTCTGATTTTGACAATCATTTTGACTTCGTTGTTCTCAGTATCTAGACTTTTATGATATTTCTTCATCAAATATACACACGTTTCGTGGAGTAGTAACTAAAGCCACGTATATACCTGATAGTGATGATGTTGACTATTGTGAATCATTAGAAAGTTCAGAGCGTGTCTGACTCCATTCATTTTCCTTTGATGTAAAAGAGATATATAAATGAAATATTCGTGATGAGATAACCCTGACACGTTCTGTATGATCTGTTCATTGTACTCGATGATGAAGTTGTGATGATCTTATTATTTGAGAAGAATATGTTGTTACTACAAATGGTGAGATACTAGACTGATGATTGTGTTGAGATTGTCCATATATGTTGGCAGATCAATATATAACTTCAGAATCAAGGTATAATCCTGCAAAAGACATTACCTGTGTCGAGTATTTTGATGGTTGTAATACGTGTACAAAGTCTGAAGAAGGAATTTCTTTATGTACGTTGATGTATTGTGAAAAAGAAGTTTGAGAGGCGTATTGTATAAGCTATGAGGATCCATCGGTAACATGTGATCGATGATATAGTGGAAGAGTCTGCTGAACTGACTGAGTAACCTACGCTGATTATTGTGAACTTGTTGCAGCATGAGTAGAAAAAATTTGAGATTGAGCATGTTGAAATTCTCAATCTCCTTACTCACTCAGTGATATTCCCGATACTTGTGTAAATCGATATGATTGATGTAATGAGTGTTCAGTAGAAGATGGAACAATCACGTGATGTACTGAAAGAGTATGTATTCGACAAGATGTTCCAAGATGTATGGATCACGATTTCTTTTACTTGGGAGATGGGCATCTTGCAATCATTAAGTGATATGTAACAGACTTTACAGGATCATTTGTCTGATGAGACTACCCAAACGCCGTTACAATAGTAAAAAAGAGGATTGCAACTAAAATAAAAGAACTTCATAACCTTATGACTCTTGAAGAATCAATTGTTTCAATAACAAAACTCCAAACATATGAATTTCTTTTAGAAGCACTCTATGCAGTAGATAGTATGATCTATTAGATGAATTTTATGAATGAGTTAATTACTTTGAATTTTGCTTTAGGGTGGGATAATGTCTAACTCTAAGAGTTGACTTTTTACTAAAAATTACATAAGTATAGCATGAAGAATAGTGAAAAGAGGACTCTGTATCTAATCCCACCAAGTGAATGAAAATGCATAGGATGAGTCGAATGTACTGATAAAATAAGATATAATGATTTATTGTGTGTTTGACTGTTCCCTACCGAAATCGCACGTAATGCATCAGAAAAAGACCTAAAATGTACTTGAAGAAGATATCAGCAGTGAGTCGAATTGAATGCACTTATCGAGAAATGACCTCTCATGCATGCAAAAGAAAGATATACCTGAGTGATGTATAAAGCGATTGATTGTTGAACATTGACGGAAGCTGAACAAGTTTATTTTGATGATCATGTTTGTATTGTCTCTGGGTATTATTGACTCCTAAGACCAACAGATTTGATTGCGAATTATAAGCTACCATTGTGAGCGAAATGATTAAAGACCTATTGGAAATCTATTATGACTGATGTATTCTTGAAATACTGTCAGGATCTGTGAATCACAGAGATTATTGATCTTCTTCCAAAAATTCATCAATCAATTTTTGATCGAGACCAACTATCAAGTGTATGAATAACTCGTAGGATACAAGCGTTTACCACGATAGATGAACAATGACACAAGAAACTTCTTACTCATGCAAGCAAAAAAATTAAATGAGAACGACTTAGATGACAGATAATAGAACACGCACAGATCAAGACAGCGATACAAAATACGTAAAAGATAATTTAAAGATAATATCGTATAAAAAGATAGAATTTGGTGAAAAGAAGGGTATACATAGATTATATTTATTGCACTTATTATTTCTTGTTTCCTTTTAAGATGATAAGATCTTTTATGAAGTTTCTTTGATTTGTCGTCATCTTATGATGAATATTTTTTGTAATTCATAAAGTGACGTGGAGGAACACTATTTCAGAACGCCAAATACAAGAACGAGAGATGAAGAAAGAGCAAAGGGAAAAAAACCAAAGAGAGTCAACTATAGACATAGCTAACGTAACAGAAAAAAAATCAGATATTGTCGCTATGATGAAACAAAAACAGGAACTTCGTGAATGATGATCTTCAAATTGAGTGGAAGTAACTCAGGGAGAAATTGTCGTAAAAGAAAATGTACATGAGAAAATTTTAGATGATAGGATAGTTGTTCCACCTTCTGCTCAGGCTCCAGAAGATTCTGAACTCAAAGATTCTAATGAGTGAGAATGATCGTCAGTTATCGATCCTCCGCTTCCTCCTACGAGAAATGAGTCAGGTAATCAACAATGAGTTCTTGTTCTTGACGATGCAGAATGAAAGCTAGAAAATGAAGTTTTACCTAGCACAATTCTTGATGAACCGGTTCAGAAAGTACATCTAGCTGTTCCTTTTTGATCTCAAGCTCCTGAGAAAGACTGGAATCAACCCTGGCAAGATGCGTGTGAAGAAGCAAGTATAATACAATCTGCTCATTATGTAAAGTGAGTCCCATTAGATTCACAGAAAATGAAACAAGAAATTCTTAAGCTTGTTGATGTGCAAAATGATCTTTTTTGAGATTATGTGGATACTACAATTCAACAGACAAAAGAACTCTATCTTGCATATTATGGATCATGAGACCGAGTTGAGATTATCCAAGATCCTTCTATAGATCAGATGAAAGAACAGCTAGAGAAATGACGCACCATCGTTACTCCACTTGCTTGAAAACTCCTAAAGAACAAATTTTATACCGATGGTTGACCAAGATATCATATGCTAACCGTTGTGTGATACGATGAGACATGATTTATTACCAATGATGTGTGAACAAAAAATTGAGAATGATATCATTATCCATATGAACGTTTTATGAGTGCTATTCATGATTTCGTTCCTGTATGAAATATCATCTCATGAGAAAAGAAAATTCTGGTCATTTGAAAAAAAGAGTAGAGGTGAGTAGACAAACACGGAGTAAATGTTAAATGTTAGAGAGGTATACATACTCCAATTACTGTGTGAGTTTTGAGTATAAAATAATTTTAATTTTTCAATCCACCACTTATGAGATCACTTTTGCATTTCTGATTCGCTTTTGTTTCATCTTTTTTTCTCTTATGATTACTTTGATGATGAGTTTTTTCTGCGTATCTACCAACATGACAAGACCAAGAGATTCAGAAAAATATTTCTTATAAAATTCAAAAACTTGAAAGATCAAGACTTGTCACAATAGCAAATAAAATCGTAACAATACATCAATTGTTTGCATGAGACTCCAGAGAGTGATATCTTCTTAACTGGTTATATGATGAAATTGTATTGGAAGTTGAAAGAATGGATGCTTTAGTAAAAGAAGCAAAAACAATTCAAGTCATCGAAACAGTGACATATCCGGTTAGTGATTCTAAGATCCAAGTAAATACTGATAATGAAGTAGTAATACAGAACGAACAAGAAACATCATCTAGCGTTTCTCTCCAAGGAGCTGAAAGTGAAGATTCACTTGAAGATGAAGAAGTACTTGTAAAAGAACTTTTTGAAATTTCGTGAAAAAATTATGAGTATTCTCAAACTGAACTAGAAGTCTGAGTATGAACTGAAATTACTCTAATATTCTCAACTGAATCTTGATATCATGATCTCGTGATTGAAGAGCTATGAGTTGCTACCCAAAAAGTAGATGCTACCGATTGAACAACATCAGTAACATTTATCGCTGATACAATAGGTGAATTTGAATATTTTTGTAGTGTATGAGATCATCGTGCTCAGTGAATGGTATGACTGTTAAGGGTTGTAGATGAAACTGGGAGTATTTGATGAGATGAAAATTGAAACTGAAATTCAGTGCAGGTAAGAGTTGTAAGAAATAGAGCTTATGTAGATCTGGTTTGGGAAGACATTGAAGAAAGTACGTACTATTCATATAGTCAATTTGCTAGAGAAGATATTGAGGACAAGAGAGTCTTATCAAAAATCGCAAGTAGACATAATATTCAGATCGATGACCTTGCGCGTATTGCAACGTTTACACATGAATAATTTCTTTCAGAGAGCTTCCATTGGATCCTTATCTGTTACTCGTATTAATGTCAAAAAAGCGCTTACTATCGTAGGCAGATTTTTGTGGACGTTCTATACGTTTCGAGCAGTATGATTACACCTCTTGTATCTTTTGTGATTTCTCCCAAACACATGGATTATTGCTCTTGTTGTATTAATATGAAGTCAGTTCTTCTTGTTTGTCTACCCGTGTTATAGAAAAATCTATGTGATGAACTCTAAAGTTTGGCTTTTTGAAACAATACTTCATGTATACCCAGCTGTTTTTCTTCCTCGAGAGATATCTCAATGATCACTTTTTGTACTCATAATGTCTCTTATTTTATATGTTTTGGGGCATTGATGAGTGATGAACGTTTATCGTTTTTATAGATATAAATACGAGACTGAGTGTAAACTAAGGTGAGAGTAATCTTTATTTATCTGATGTTCAAATGAAGTTTGTTTCACCTGAAGAATATAAAAAAATGAAACCAAAAGATAAAGGGGTTTCTCTTTGTCCTTTTTGTGAAAAAAACATTAATCATGAATATGTTGTCTGGTCGAATGATTTTCGATGGGTAAAAATGCCACTTCAGCCTTATTGATGACCAGATCGCTGAAAACGACATCTTATGGCTATTCCAAAAAAGCATCATAAGGATTTAACTACATTATCAGATGAAGAGGTACTGTCAAAGAGGGAAGTTGATCTCTTTCTTGCGACATATTTTGAGTGAGTTGATTATTTTTCTTTTGTAAGATTAACAGACGAAATTAAATCAATTCAACATCTTCATCTACACTATGTGAAGTGAAATATACTGTATGAAGATGCAAATAGATCACTGAGAACGTATGATCAGGAGTATTGATAGATATTCACTAGAATCTAATATAAATGAAACTGTGTTTATCTAAGATATTTTACTAAAAAATACTTTCTCTTGCAAAACCATCATTATAATGACATTTTTTATGCTACCACGCTGTCAACTAATCTAGACCCTAAGATAACATTGCATCCTGTTTTCAGAGAATGAAACAAGAGAAACTAGAATAGATTTTTTAGACTTTTACTTTGTATGCCACAGTGAATACATGCCAGTATGAACTATACCTCTTATGCATCATTATTGATGATTTCCATTATCAGATTTTTAAGTTGATTTACATTCTCCACATAATGCTCACTTTCATTTTTTACTTTTTCTCTTATTTGATTTCATCAGAATCAAATGAACGTATCTGCTTCTTGGTGTCATGATATCATATCTTGATATCCATCTCAAACAAAAACTATTTGTTCACGATGTTTCTTTTGTAGATGTTTGATGATTCTTGCTTTGCTTGTTGTGTCAGTAAGAATATGAGGATCGATTCTTCAGAAATCTGTTTTGGAGTATGGTCGTGTGAGATTGTTTCAGTAGACAAATTCTTTTTGTATATTAAGTTTTTTTGCTACGAGCTGAGCAGAATAGAGGAAACTATACGTGAGGATTCAAGGAATATGTCATTGACAAGAAAGTAATGAAATGATTTCTGAAAGACCAGGAGTGATATGATTTGTATAAAAATTTCAAAGTCGTTCTTGATCAAGACGTGTAGCTTCTAACATCAAGAGTCTCTGACTAAATGACTCTTCAAAATTAATCTCTCAATTCATGCTACGTTCCGTAATGGTAGAAAATGAAGAGTCTAATCATTTTTTCTTAGCAAGATGAGTAAATCATTCTACAGAACAAAGCGTACTATCTAAATCGAAAAGTATAATCATTATGATAATGAAAGAGGTAAAAGAACTGCATTTTGTGGACATCTTCAATGTGATTGTTGCTTTGATCAAATATTCTTATGTTCTAGTATATTTGCAATTGCCTGATGAAATGGTTGATTGAGTTGCAATGATTTTTTGTCTATTGTTTTTGATACATTAACATTCAAAAAATCTTCTTCGCATGCTAATAAGAAAGGAACGGATATGCGTGAAAGTTTATCCATTGATCATATCTGATCAAGTAGTTGTCTAATGAGAGGAGCATCTTTACTTGAATGAATTCGGTTTAACGCATCGTTTACTTGTCTATGTCGAGTATGATGACATGTATTTTCAAGTAATACTTTTGTTCTTTTTTCTCCAATATCAATTTGTGAATCATGTTTTTGAGAAAGAATTTGTATGAGAAATAGTGCCATTAGTCTATTGTTTCCATCTAGTACACAGTATGAATCTTGTTTATCGTCAAGAATATTATTAAATCTTCATAAGACTGGAGGAGTAATCATGTGATCGCCGTACTTTTTTTTTGAATTAATTATCTTTTGGATATGTGAAATGAATCATGGAGTTGATCATCAATATCGTATGTTTTCTCAATTTGGTATATTCGAAATGTCTTTATATCAATAAAAAAGGTCA
>CALCME010000057.1 GCA_937965925.1 Candidatus Absconditabacterales bacterium
AGAACTTACATCGAGATGGAAATGATTTTTGAACAATTTACTCTATACGAATGTCTAAAAAAGAAATTATTAAGTCTTTCCAAGGTGATTTAGATAAAGTTAATTCAGAGTTACTATCCTCTTGTGATAGTAAGATTTTAACTAGAAAAAAGAACTATTAGTCAATCTTCTTATCTCTCTTAATCAAAGTAACCCAGCAGAAACTATTAGGCTTATTAATAACTATCAAAGAAACATAAATGAATTTAAAAAAATCCCTAAATCGAATTGACATGTATCATTTACTGAAAGATTGAAAAAGTACGTGTAGAACAAGATTATTTCAAAGAGATTCATGTAGCCTTCTTACTTTATAAATATAAAAAAAACATGTAGATCTTCTACATGTTTTTTTTCTCTACTTTCGTCTTAAGTATCAACAGTAATTGAGTTTCCATTTAGAAGGATAATAGTATAGGCCGTATCGTTTTTACTATAGACAATGCTTTCAACTCATTCACCAGACTGAACAATTTTATTCATAACAAATGTTGGTGCATCCTCCATTTCTATTGTAGTTTTTTCAGATCATCCTGTGTCAAGAAGCATTGTAGGAAGTATGCTGTCTGATTTGGCTTCAATGAATCTTACTTCTCAATCAGCAAGACGTTCTTGTTTGAGAAAAACTCAATTTTTTCCATACGTAAGGACTTCTCACGATCTGCGAACGATACTCCATACTCATTCTTCATTTTTGTATATTCATATTACATCTGGATTTCCCCTAAGGTTTGCATCAAGTTGAGCAACTTCAGGAAGTTGATCTACTGGAATTACCTCACCGAACATATCATCGAGTTCACTTTCAAAGATAACTGTTCACTTTTTGTTTTCTGAATTTTCGGATACAACCACGTTTTTATATTCAGAGACAGTTGGTCATGTGTCGAGTAATATGTTTGGAAGAGGAGCTGGAGGAGTCCAGTTAGGGTGCATTTGTCTCAGGAAAATTTGATGGTATTCTTTCGATGATTCTTTTTCAATCTCAGAGCTTGTGTCGCTTGGATTATATCCGTATGATACAGATGATATCATGAGAAGTATTCATGTTGTAATAATTCATAAAGAAGTTTTCATACTATATGTTGATTACTAAGTAAAATGTTCAACAAAATTAATTATGAATACTTTTTTCTTTTTTGCAAAAAAAGTTTGAAATAGATGGCACAAAAACTTGACAAGGCGTTTGATTGTGTCTTGCTGTGTTATTTTATGTGTTTTATTATTTTATATCGCTTTTATGAGTAGTTTTTAATTTCTCTAATTCTTTTTTAACTTCACTTCGTTTTTTTTCTGGTGTAAATATTTGGGATTTTCATGAGCTATCCTTTTTTCGTTTGGTTATATGTTTTTGTTGTAAGTCTGATTTTTTCAATGGAGAAAGATCAGTAAACATGAGTGGGTCTCTGAGTTCTCCATCTTTTCGAACCTCTCGATGAAGATGAGGTCATGTCGTCATAAGTCCAGCTCATTTTGTTCACGGTGTTCATCCACTGAGTCCAATGATATCTCATTTATTCACATACATTCATTGATCCAAGAAGATGTCTTGCATATGCAGATAGACTGTTGCCAAGTTCTGTTGATGAATGATAATGATCCAATTTAACAGCGGACTATTTTGATCGACTACCTTTAGCACGTATCATGGAGCTGGAGCATAGACAAATGATCATTGTGCAAGTCTGAAATCAAGTGCATAATGGTCTGTATGAAACAGATGTCCGTATCATTCATCTTCAAAATGTGACGTAATTTTCTTGATTTCAGGAATTGGGAAATCAAAAAATGTCTCTTCATCTATACGAGTATCGCTTCATGTAAACGATGAGGTAACATCTTGGATATGTTCAGAGTTATGCATATCTGCAAGAGATTTTAAGAAACTGTCTTGATCTTTTCGATCGTCTTGAATGGATTCTAATTTCTGTTTCTGAGAGTCGATATACTCTTTATTATTTTCCACAAAATGAAGAAATTGATCATAATTTTCTAGTTGTTGTTGTATTAATTTCTTCTCTTTTTCAACATGATCAATCTCACTTTCTACGCGAGTGGTATACTCATGTAGAAGGATGAACTTTTTTGAATATTCATCTTTATATCATCACAGATCTGCAACTAAGCTACTAAGATGTATGGTGAGATCTTGGATCATAATATCAGTAGCTAATGTGTGAGCGATACTCGAGTGTTTTCCAAAAAGTTTAATGATATTTATATCATCGTGAGATGAATACATATCATTGTGTGTTTTATAGAACATTTTGGTATATGAGGTTAGTTCTTTTTCTACTTCGATCATGTTTGGTATCAGTACTTTGAGTCTTATTTTATTTTGAGTGATTACTTTCTCAAGTAGTTCTATTTTCTCTAATCTATTTGCTATAGATTCCTGCAGTTCTGCAATTGTTTTTTTTGTTTGATTGAGTGCAACACGTACTTGTTTTCGCTTTTTGTCAGTGAGATCTTTTCTTTCTTGGATGTCAGAAAATTGATCGTTAAGGTGTTTGTATTTTTCTGTTAGGTCTTGTAGTTGTACATGTGCAATTGTTTTGTCTAGTGTATGGGTAACCTCTTTGTCTTGGAGGACTTCAGTAATGAGTGCTTGTTCAAGTCATTTGAATCCTCAATATCTTTTGATTTCACTATAATCGTATGAAGAATGTATATACGTTTCAACAAGTTTGTTTTTCATCTGTGGAACTTGAGTAGATGGCTGTTGTTTGATTTCCCTGATTTCTCATGCCGTGTCTTGTATTTCTTCTTGTGTCTCTTTTCTTACTACCGTCACTGAATTTTCTTTTCGAGGATTTCGAGGGTTTCATAAAGGTCAGATATCTCCTGACGCTGGAGATCAACTCCTATTTTCTTGTACCATTTTCTTCGAAAGAGATGCTCCTTTTTGTTTTGAAAGTCTTGAATGAATCGATTCCTGATCTACCTGATCTTCAATGATATTGTTTTTCTTGATATGTTCTTTGAATGATCTTATTGGTTGTTTAATGACTGGACCTTGTGAGTCAGGTGAAGTGTTGTTTTCTGATTGTAATGAGAATCACTGATTTCTAAATAACGAATCCGTATCAAATGGTTGAACTCACGATGTTTCCGTTTCAGGTATTTCACTCTGTTCACTAGGAGGAATAACGTTTCATCTACCTACTTGAGGGAGAAGGAGAACAACAAAAAAAATGCTGACTGACCGGAAGGTGAGTCTTTTGGTCTTTATGTAGGATGAGAGAGTTTTATTTAATAAGATATATTGCATAGGAGAGAAAGGTCAGAAATGGAAGATACACATCCATGTAACTGATTCTACTATACGAATACTCATTTATACAGTCAAATATCCTCTCATAAATGCATCTCGTTCCATTGACTTTTTTCATTCAGGCTTTACACGTAGTGTAGTTACTGCACGGTTAGGTGTCATATTCGATTGTATGAGAGGAAGAGATGCATGTTCTTGATATATTTCTTCGTCTATATCGATCTGTTCGATGATAACTCTTTTATTATTGTGTATGAAATATGTTTTTGGTCGAACAGCGTATGCTTGATATATGCGATAGATATTACCAAGAGAACTCGCATATGGATCTACCAGTCCATCTTCTTTCTGTATTTTACGACAGAGCGTTGCTTGGGTATGATCTTGTGGGATGCTTTTAAGATCTCCATGACCATATGATCGAAGGGTATCAAGTAAGTGGACTGGAGAGTGTGTTTCGATCCGAGAAATAAGGTCTTTTACCGTTCGAGAGAGAGGAATCTTGGTTGTGAGTTTGTGTATCATTTCTCACTCATCGAGTTTGTCGTTCATGAGCATTACTGTCACTCCTGTTTCTTTTTCTCCGTGGAGAAATGCTGACTGAAGAGGGGAAGCACCACGGTATTTTGGTAAGAGTGATCAGTGTAC
>CALCME010000058.1 GCA_937965925.1 Candidatus Absconditabacterales bacterium
CTATGTAATAGCGATAGTCTGTGATTACTATTTCGTCCCAGCACTCGAAAAGATATCAGATAAACTCAAACTGTCGAGTGAATTTGCATGAGCAACAATAATGGCAGTATGAAGTAGTGCTCCTGAGCTTTTCACTGCTCTCTTTGCTGTTCTCAATCCTGCTATTGACTCAAGTATGTGAGCAGGAACGATCGTATGATCTGCACTGTTCAATATTCTCGTGATCATCTGAGCGACCGCGATGGTACGTAACGCAACGATCACTCGACAACCTGTCGTGAGGGATATGTTTTTCTATATGGTGTCTATCTGAGCATTGTACTGGATGTTTATGGATCAAGTAATACAACCATATGAGGCATGA
The DNA here is from genome assembly GCA_937965925.1 of Candidatus Absconditabacterales bacterium. GTDB lineage: Bacteria > Patescibacteriota > Gracilibacteria > Absconditabacterales > Absconditicoccaceae > JAHDCT01. Next base: position 365 of record CALCME010000058.1, read on the forward strand.
GTTTTTCTATGAATATATGTCCTGTACGTCTACTGTGCAGCAAATCGACGTAAGCGATTATGATATGCAGAACCAGACTTTGATCAATCGATTGATGATGCAGAAGCACCAACATGAATCACAAAACTTGTCACTGATCTGTTCAATCGAATCATTCCAAACCCAGAAGGAAAGAACTTTCGATGAGCTTTTGTAATGAGTATACTTTTGATATGAGTGGCAACCCATTTCATGGTAGAGTCTTGAGTACATGTAGCAGAATGATTTGGAATTCCTGCTGTTATTATATGACTTACGGTTCTTGCTATGGGAACGTCGGTTCCAGATCTTATTTCATCACTGGTTGTAGCAAGAAAAGGAAAGTGAGATATGGCAATCAGTAACGCTGTTGGATCTAATATTTTTGATATTTTGTTTGGACTTTGATTTCCATATATCTTGTACTATATGATTTATGGTAGTGAAACCCTGCTTCCTGTTCAGTGAGAGAATCTCGAAGCCAGTATCATTCTCTTGTTTGCATCTGTTCTTGTAATACTAGGACTCCTAGCGATGAATAAACGAAAAGTAACGAAACCATTCTGAATGTTCCTTATCCTGTTGTATATCGGGTATGTGTGTTATAATGTGTATCTAGTTATGTAATGAAATTAATACTAAGAATTTAAAAAAAAACTTACTTGAGAAAGTAATAAAGAGAAAGAACGCAAAGATAAAGCATTAGATCAACTCTTTGAGTCACTGAAGATGATTGAGCTGAAATAATTCGTACAGAAAATAATAACGAAGAAGCATTAAATGAATGAATTGAAAATCTTAAAAAACATAAAAATTTCATCATACGTATGAAAGATAAAACCAGGGAAATACTTAAATGAATATCTAAGAAAAGATCCTAATAGATAAAGTATAGAAATGGTTCAACGATAGCGAGCCTTGCTCATCTCGTACATCTATAAACTCTCGAGATTGCCACGTCGTTCTCCATTTCGTTTCGAACTCCTCGCAATGACGACTGCTGATGAAATATTCTTTACTTGAAAATTATATATATGAAAAAAAAAGCCCAAGAACTCAAGCAAAGAATAGATTCAGCAAAAAAAATAGCCGTCTTCTGACATCAAAACATAGATGGAGATGCGTTATGATCTATCCTAGCATGTTGAACGATACTTGAACGCTTATGAAAAACAGTCTCCTATCGAACCCCAGATGAACCATCCAAGAAGTTCAATTTCCTCCAAGATATATCAAAAGTACGTACTAATTTCGATTTTCATCCACATTACGATCTCCTCATTTTCCTGGATAGTAGTGATATACCAAATCGCTATAACGACTACTACAAAGGACACGAAGCATATTTTGAGAACATTAAAGACAGAATCATTAATATTGATCATCACCGATCAAATGATCATTTTTGATCTCTCAATATTGTAGAAAGTGAAACAAGTAGTACCTGTGAGATACTTACCAGTTTGTTTCGTCATATAGATGAGAGCCGAATAGATAGTATCGTTGCTACATATCTATATATGGGGCTTTCTACAGACACTGGTCATTTTATCTTCCCGAACACAACTGCCTCAGTCTATGAGACAGCATCATTTCTTATCGAACAGGGAGCGAATAGTCAGCAAATTATTACGAATATCTATAGAGCCAATACGTTCAAAAGTTTTGCATTCAATGGACTCCTCTCTCAAAGACTTACAAAAGTATGAAATGTTGTCTATTCTTGGTATGATGAAACTGAACTTGAAGAATACGGAATAGACAATGGAGCAAAAGATTCGTTCTTATTTCTCATGACCTCTATCAAGCACGATGGAGCATTTTTGTTTTTCAAAACACATACCAGCGCACAACCCAAACCATTTACAAAAATATCATTTAGATCAAGAGTAGATGAAGTTAACGTCTGAGAGATCGCCTCTCATTTCAATGGATGATGACATAAACTTGCAGCATGAGGGAAAGTTCCTCTTGATAGTTCTGCACAAGAGACTATACAAGCAATTATAGAAAAAGTAAATATGCTCCTTGATTCATAGCAAACCCTTATGCTCTCAACCATCATTGTCTTGTTTGCATGTCTTGTGATCTCATCACTCGTGCATCATTTTGCCAAATTGATTAAAATCCCTTATACGATATTACTTTTTATCGTAGGAATTTTGTTGGTGCCGATAGATACGTACTTTGGATTTGATCTCGTGAATATTCTTGTCCTTACGCCAGAATTACTCTTCTTCGTATTCCTTCCTATACTTATTTTCGAGGCAGGATATCATATAAAATATGATCAGCTCTCCAAAAACTATGTAACGATCTGGTGATTAGCGATCTTTGGACTCCTTATATCGACATGTATTATCTGATTTTGAGGTCAATGGATCTTATCACTGATAGGATTTGACGTTCCCCGACAGGTTATGCTGCTATTTTGAGTCATCATCTCATCTACTGATCCCGTTGCAGTTCTTTCTATTTTTAAAGATCTGTGAGTCCCTAAAAGACTCTGACTTATTTTTGAAGGAGAAAGTCTGTTCAATGATGGGATTGCTGTAGCAGTATTCCTTGTGCTTTTGGAGATGTTTAGTAAAGGAGGTATTACCTGATGACAAGTTCGGGAAGGAGTTGGGATCTTCCTGATGATGGTGATCTGATGAATCATCCTAGGAACCGTCATGTGAATATGATTCTCTCAGCTTATCAAACAGATCAAAAACAATGAACATGTAGAAATTACGCTAACTATGGTACTTGCACATGTTGTGTTTATCCTTGCAGAGCGAGCAACGACACATGTTGTCTTGTGAGGAATCGATATCAAGATATCTGGTGTAATAGCAACAGCATACGCAGCTATTATCATGTGAAATTATGGTAAATCAAAAATATCACCAAAAGTGGAAGCATATATGGACAAGTTCTGGAGTTTCTTCTCGTTCGTAACTAACTCATTAGTATTTCTCATGATGTGACTAATGTTCAAGCATCTAGATGGTATGTTTATGACCTTCTGGAAACCTATTCTTGTTACCTTAATACTGGTTATTATTGCGAGAATTGTGAGCATATATATTCCAATGTGAATACTAAACGCAACCAAACTGCAGACATATATACCAAAACCACGACAACATCTCCTTGCTTGGGGAAGTCTAAGATGAGCACTAGGTCTCATGCTAGTACTCCTCATACCAAATGATTTCATGATTCCTTGATGGACATTTGATATACATCCAAAAGGATTTATTCTCATTCTGACCGTCTGTTCGATTATGTTTTCTTTGATTGTTCAGTGACTCACTATTACCTGACTCATCAAAAAACTTAACATTAATGGACTAGTTGATCTCGAGCGTTTTGAACATCTTGAATCACATATCCTCGTTTTTCATAAGATAATTGAGAAAATTCATAGCATGAATAGTGCATATGAAATCTCACCAGAAAATTACGATGCACTTATAGAAAAATATGAAGCAAAAATCAATGAGGCAACGCTTCAGATGCAAGTCTTCTTGTCACAGCAAGAGGATTCTGAACTACTCCTCAAGAACGCTCTCACACTTCATGCATTATGAATTGAGAAAGAATATCTGCATAACATGTTTGCTTACAACGAAGTAACTGAACAAGTCTACCATGAACGTAAGGCAAAGATTGAAAAACAAATTTCAAGAGTAGAGTGATGACTCCCGCAAATAAGATGATTCAAAACATCAACAGATATTACTCCACAGTCACGAGACCCAATTGAACGTCTTGTTCGATGGTTAAGCAAATGTAAAGATTCTCGTCATAATGAATATATCATCTCTAGAACCAAATATATCATATCCTCAAAAGTTATTGAAAATCTCGAACGTCTTAGAGCTATTGATTTCTGATATGACAAGACATATGTAGATGATGTTATTGACCTTTATCAAAAGTTTCATACAAATGCATCACAAGAGATTGACGAACTCATGGCGACAGATAGTGAAACTATTGAACAAATAAACAGAACACTCTTGAATAAATGACTGATGAGAAGCGAAGAAAAACTAATCAAAGACCTCTACCACAAAGAAATGATTACAGAAAAAATCTATCAAAAATTTATGGAAGAGATTGATGAAGAAGTTTGGAAAGAATATTAGATAGGGTGGCCGAGTGGTTGAAGGCGCACGCCTGGAACGCGTGTATTTCGTTTATGCGGAATCGAGGGTTCGAATCCCTTCCCTATCGAATTACAACTTCATTATTACATAAGCACAAAACTACTGAGGAAATCAAATTGTACTAAATACATGATATAGATAGATAATCAATATACTCTATTTAAAAACTTTACCCTTGTGACGACAAATGACGAACAAACAACTCTTTCAGATCATCTTCATAATCTCCCTCTTAGGAACGCTCTGATCGTTGTATTATGGTTATTTTTGAGATTTCTTTGTAAATATAGCAAGTTGAGACCTACGGAATAGAGCGAATGCAATCCTCCCTTGTGATATGTGTCACTATATAAGAGTTGCCCAATATCCACTGCTGTTTATCAGCTGAATTGCATTGATATATAAACAATTTCATGCACACGCAAAATCAATTCTTGTAATGAGTATACTAGGGCTGTTCTTCTCTACCTATAAATACCTGATGGAGATGTGAGTTGTTATAGTTAGTGACTCTGGAATATGTAATCCAAATTCTCCTGCATCATGCTGAAGTGCAGTTGAAGTTTTCTGACCATATATTACACTAGCAAGTCTTTGAATTATAAGTTTTATAGTTTGTATATGATGTGTGTTTCTGATACTTAAGGATAGGAAACAATAATAACTAGACGTGCATATACAGAATTTGTTCTTGTAAAAAAAATCACTCATCTGAGTGATTTTTTGTATACGAGTTTTGTCTACAAGTAAGATCGTCTTACGCAGCATTATGCCAAATCGTATCAACATCTTCATCATCTTCAAGCATATCGATTATTCTCACTAATTTCCCTTCTCACACCTCATCGAGAGCTACCGTGTTTTCTGCAAGATAGGCAAAATCACTACTTTCTATTTTTCGTCATGCATTTTCTATTTCATTCACGGTACTCATAAATGAGTCTCTTGAGGTTACAATTCTCACCATAGTCTCTCCATCTTCAGTATTAATCTCATAGTCTTCTGCGTCAGTCTCTAGTATCATCTCTTCAAACTCATCTTCTTCAAAAGGAAGAATCGATTCAATATCTTTTCATTTGATCTTTTCATTCTTTATTTTTCATGGAACATATATTTCTCCTTTCTCTTGAAATTGTCGACTGACACTTCATGGCTCTCACAGATTTCCACCATATTTTGCAAGGAGGGCTCTGACATTTGCACCAGACCTATTTGTATTCGGGGTCACACATTTGATATACAAGGCTACTCCTCCAGGACCATATCACTCATAAAAGATTTCTGAGAGAACTTCTCCTGTATCATTTCATGCTCATTTATCCACTGCTTTTTGGATCGCTTCTTTGGAAAGTCAGACCTGCTTTCCTTTCTTGATTGCAGCATCCAATGCAGGGTTCAAAGATGGATTATCTCCCCTAGTCGCTGCCATTTGAATCACCTTAGAAACCTTAGCATATATCTTTGCTTTTTTTGCATCTTGAGCTGCTTTTCTATGTTTTATATTATGTCGCTTACTATGTCAAGCCATATTAATTCATAAATAATCAAAAAATTGCAAAAACCGACACGACTCATTACATTTATGTTAGATGATGAAACGTGAAAATCTTTTAGCTAATTACTAGTTTCAACCTAATGATTTCTTCTTCAAAAACAACACAACGCAGTTCAGTACAAGCTACAAGTCAATCTACAACATACGTAACCGTTCTCCATGAACAATGGTTTAGTGTAAATTTTTCTGATATGACAATCAATCGTTTGGAGCTGACTTCAGCTGAAGAAATTTCTTCATTTGGATCAAAAATTAATATCTGAGGAAAAGAATATGATATTACATCAATTTCTACAATAGACTGGATGAGTAACGATTTTAGAGCTCAGATAGAAAAAGTTCATTCGATCGAGCACATAACACACAATGCATCTCTCTACAAAGATATCAACTGATCATGTTACGCGATTAGAATGTCAATGGGTGAAGAGAATTTTTTAATGGAAGTAGAATAGGTTTTATATTTCGAATAAGTTATATTTAAATGAATGAACTTGAGTGAAAATCAAATTTACTAAAGCCGAGCATCTCTGATGAAGTAAAAGATCTAAAAAAAGGAATTGAATTAAAGAAATTTCAATCTAATATAGAATGGAGTAGTTTTGAGGTGGTTTGAGAAATAATTTGAAATATTGCACTACAAGCTGTTAAGGATAATGACTTGCGTAAAAGTCTTTATGTAGATTTGAGTCAAATATGAGCAAAATGAATATATTTAAATGAAGATATCATCGAAAAACTACTTAGTGCCTCAAGTCCTGATTACATTACATGAACAATGACATGATACCTTCGTAAATATACGTGATGAGAACCTTTTGCAATAATTATTAGTGAAGAAAAAAATGATAGATTATGAAGTGCGTCACCATATTCTATGAATCAACAAATGAGACAAGAATGAAAACCAGTTCCAATAGTGATTAATATTAATAATTTAAAAAAACTATCAAATAAAAATTGATATGACTTAAAAAAACGAATAGCTTGAGTAATAGCACAAGAATTGTACCACTCATATCATCAAAGAAACTGAAAAGATATTACAGAACCTGAATCCGAAAAAGCTTCAATACAAGTACTTTGAAACGAATATATCAAATATAGATTATCTTA
>CALCME010000059.1 GCA_937965925.1 Candidatus Absconditabacterales bacterium
AAAGAGACGAAATAGCTTTAATGTAACATTTTTCATAGATACATAGACACAAAAGATAAAAATCTTCATATGCTCTCAATTCTACAAAAAAAATATCTGTCGTCAAAATACGATAGGAAACTAATGAAGGATAGCTTGACATATAAAAAAACACATACATAAGTGTGTGTTTTCTGAAATATACGTAAGTATTGGCTCTTTACTTCTCGTCTCAAACAGTAATTTGATGAAATAATCCAGCAAACACTCATCAGATAATTGGTCCTACAACATATAAGACCCATACATGTGAGAATCATCCACCTCCAGTGAAAAGATTATACAACCAAGGTCAAAGTCATACTGCAGGATTGAATGCTCCTCATGAGATACCTCATCCAGCAAACGCAGCAGCTAAGACAACTCATCAAATAGCGAATCCATAGAAACTGTTTCATTCTACTGATCTAGTAGCTGCTGTATGTAATACCGTACTTGCAAGCGCGAAGGTGAACAGAATTTCTATAAGAAGTGCTTGAGTTACTGTATATCAAGCTCATGGAGCTGGAACAAATCATCCTCACGTGATACTTGCTGCAACTGCAACTGCAATCAATGCTCATAAGACCTGTGAGATCATATAGGCTATTCAGTCACTTGTTGATATTTTCCCTCTTACCATTGCTGCTGTTGTAACAGCTGGATTGTAATGAGCTCATGAGACGTGTCATCCCATATAGATCATCACCATAAGTATTACTCATATAGCAACTGGTGCCATCGCGACATCTTGTGCGACGACAAGCGCAATAGTGAAGACGAGGAAGAAGGTTCCCACGGCCTCGGTTAGATAATTTTTCATATTTCGAAAAAAAGTAAGAGAATAAACGCTTACTTTTTATGAATGTAATGGCTTCGTTCAATTTATTACCTGTTAGGTAGGTTTTTTTTAGTCTGTCACTATATTCGAAGAAAATTAGATTGAGCTTCGGTTCATTAGTCTGTTACTTTTTCGTTGGAGAGTTCGTTGATTCAGATTCTTGGATTATTGATGAGATCGTATCCTTGTATATCTGTATTAGATGAACCAAAAATAACTTGTCATGATTGTAGATTATTGAATTCAACTTGAACAAAATCATCTCATCATTCCATATTCATTCACTCAATTTTTTCAACGGAAACCTCTATTATATAGTCAGCAGTTTCACCTGGATCTAATGTGAAATCATAGAGCAATTCTCCTGAAACATTAAATGTTACACTATTTTCTCAGATTGTTCATGTAATCGGACCATCAATTCATCCTGCTTTATGTATTGAGTATGATGATACTGTTGTTGTAGGAGATACATTGGTATCTAGGGTAAGTAGATCTAACGAAAGATCTATATCTCATCAGGTATCAGTTGTGTTTTTTGAGAAGTTATCTGTAGATATTCTTATAATTCATACGACACTTTCTCAGACTGTTAGTACGGTGTCTTTCAAATTCCTTCAAGAGAGTGACTCATCTACAAACGATATATTACTAATTGAGACAGGGACTGTATAGAAATGAGGTGAAGGTCCTGTACTCCATTTTCATCAGTCAAATATCACCTCATTTGATGAACTCACTCAGATTACATCTCATTGAATAAGTTGTGCACTAAAGTTAAATGGTCCAGCTTGTTTTCCTACTTCATTTTTTCATATAGGATTTGCTTTTACTTTTACGTAAATTATTTCTTTTTTATTCTTTTGTATGATGTAATTCAAATTATTAAACAGGATAGTACTTGATGAAACAGTTTCTGTATACAGCAGCGTTGCTTTATCCTCTTTATATAAGGAAACTGAATCTATAGCATTTACAAAATTATCTGTATTTCATCAGACAATAAGTTGAAGATCTTCAATATAAATATCTTCATCAAAAGCTTCAAACGTAAACGCTGCTACAAAATCTGAATCTTCTCCTCAGAGTACATTTTCTTCGAATAGTACCTCTTGGTCGCTGTCGTTATGTTGAATAACAAGTGTTCCTAAGTCACACAATCCATCATAGTAACTATACGTGTTATCTCCATCTGGACAGTCGTCTTTTGTATCAGGAAGGACAACTCCTCATCACCCTCATCCTCATAAATTTCATCACTCCCCTTCTGATCATTGCATTTCTAGAAGTTGACGGACTCCATATGCTACAAAGTTCTTGTCCATTCCAAACTGCCTCCAAACAGAATCACTTAGCTTCTCTACTCTTCCTATGATCCAGTTCACTTTTTCTAGAGAAAGTCAGTCCATATACTTGTCTAGTGCGAATATAAGCATCAATTCTAACTTCTCTGGTTGTCTTTCTGGATTCCAAGCAAGAAGTTTAGTATTGAACTCATCGGCCGTTTGTCATTTTTGGAGAAGACTCTTATAAAGTTCTCCATCAGGTGTAGGATAACAACCATACAGTGGATTGAAAATATTTCACTCTTCACATATACATCCACACATAGGCGCTCACAAGAACATTCATCCAGTCTCTTCACACAGTTCTGTAGAAGATTCATTTGGACACGTTGTTATTTCACAACACCCAGCCGAGTAGTTAAATGCTTCATTTTCTCTACATGAGTTTCCTTCAATTGGACATAGATCTGCACTATCATCTATTCCATCTCAGTCAATGTCAGTATTTGGACACAGAAGATCTCATTGATCTACAAGACATCATAGTGTATCATAGTCTGGATTGATATATTCACATCATTCTTCAGCAATTTCTTCAGGAACAATTGGACACTTATCTACACAGGATACTTCCTGTTCTTCTCCACATCCTCATCGATTTCAGTTCGTACATACTTTATATGAGGTTGTTGTGCATCGATTGTTTGAAGACCCATATCATCATCATCCACATTCTTTTCTTTCTCATTCAGTACAATTTTCAAAAAGTGGAGGTGTTACCTGACAGTGATGACATCAGTCATAGATATTATTGTTTCAATCGTCACATTGCTCGAAACGAGAATCAATGATCCCATTGTTATTACAGTCATGAGTTTCGCATCATTCATCTACAATTCAGTTAAAATTATCATCAACTCAGTTGCAAATTTCTTCAATTTCAGGCACATTTCCACAGCATAGAGCGTCTTTTTGACAAGCTATATCTGGTCAATGATTTTTCGTATTGAAGCAGCAAAGATATTTTTGATATGCTTCATCAGTATACGGGTCAGGATATCAACATTCTTTATCTACTGAATTGAACGTGTCACAGCATCCATATTCTTCACAGTAATGAGCTTGATATCCATCATTGAGATCATAGTAATAGTCACAAATGTCACTTCATCAAAGATCTCATCACATACATTTTCATTCTGCACAACATCATGAGTTATCAACCTGTTCACATATTTCTCACTCGTTACATCCGTAGTAGTTAGAAGCATTGCATTCAGATTTTTTCTCTACACATCTTGGTCTATCGTCAGGAGCTATACAGGTGTATCATTCTTTACATTCATGATTTTTGCAAGGATTCCTAGATGGTGCTCGTTCGCATGTTTCAATTTTTGTGAGTTTAGGACATGAATTTCATCAATTTGTAGGTTTAGCTATGATATTTCTTTCAAAAACTTGTTGCCCATTTTCGCATCAATGTAATGGATTCCATGCAGATACTTTACAATCAGTTGGTATCATACCTCAGTCTAATCATCAACAATCTTGAGGACACTCAAATGATTCTTTTTCTAAAAGAGAACACTGTCCATCCCCACAAAATGATGGCAATACTATTACTGGTTCTCATAAACAAGTACATTCTTTATTATATCTATCGTTTGTTGTTTCCGGATTTCAGTCATTACACGGCTTTCCTGGTGCATCTAGACCTGTATATCAAGGCTGTCAACATGATGTTGTTCATTGATCTCACTCTATATCTTGATCTTCACAGACATATGTTCAACAGGTACGACAACCAGTTGATGTTTCATATGGTCAATCGAATCTACAACCAGGCTCTGGGTTTTTACATAAAGGCTCTGGACAGACCTGTTTACAAATAAGTTCTCCACACGATGTTTGACATCATGCTTCGTTCGTTTTTTTTGCTCCTGAATAGTAACATCCAGAAGGCGGAGCTGCACACAGAATTGGTTTACATTCTTGAAGTCCTCAATTCCCTCATCCACATGCATCACATAATCATATTTGTTCTAGGTTGTGTTCTCTGAAATTTCATTCACTATCTGATAAAAGTATTTCTACATTTCAGCTATCACATTGACTTCATCCAACTATGTTGAGAGAAGATCCTATAACTACTGCTTGTCATGAGATGTTTGCTTCAATAATCTCAAGTGATATTCATGCCATGTCCTGCCCAGTTCATGCAACTGATATGATAGCTTCTCCATCACATGATACCATAAATCTTTCTTCAAGTGTCAGTTCACTAAGTGGTGTTCATACTACTGTCGTTGTCGTAGTAGTTGTAACGATACTTCATGTATTCGTAAATCCAGTTCAAAACAGATTATCTAACGTATCTATAAGTAATTGATCATCTGTCCCTGTTGATGAAACAGATCATGTATTTGTGTTTGATCCTGTTCAAAACAAATCATCTAACACAACCTGTAGTTCTC
>CALCME010000060.1 GCA_937965925.1 Candidatus Absconditabacterales bacterium
AGTACGGCAAACAGAGCAGTGAACAGCTCAGGAGCACTACTTCATACTGCCATAAGCGTTGCTCATGCAAATTCACTCGACAGTTTCAATTTATCTGATATTTTTTCGAGTGCTGGTACGAAATAGTAGTCACAGACTATCGCTATTACATAGAAGGTGAAGAGGAGGAGAAGAATGTTTAGAATAAGCATATATGTAGATGAATTGGATAAAATAGACGGGTTGGATGAATTAGATTTTTTAGTCGCTTAGAACAAGAAAAAAAACATCACTGTTTGTAGTGATGTTTTGGTTAGATGGAAGAGGATGTATTTAAAATTTTAGATCTTTATTTTAATGAGAAGAGTATTTCTTTCGATATCTGAAAGGTTTTCTCGATATGTATTAATATCACTATTAGAGTAATGAGTTAATATATCTCTGATATCCTGTATCAAATTAGGAAATACTTTTTGTAGTTCTGAAATAATCTTTCATCCATCAAATTTATCTCATCTATTATTTTTATCCTTTAATAGTTGATTGATTATTTCAGGGAATTTTTCATGTTTTTCCTTTAGTTTATCTTCTAGAAATTTATTTACTAATCAATAATTTGGATTGTATGTATCTCTTTTGTAAGATAAAAAGTTATATAAATGAAAGACAGCAACTAATTCCGGAACTTCGGTTTTTCTAAATGTATATATGTCTCATTCCATCTCTCATTTTAACATGCTAATTTTATATTCAACTATTTCTTCAGGGGTCTTTAATGATAGTTTATCTCATTCATATTTACTAAATTGTTTCTTATGAAAAAGTTCTTCTTCTGCTATCTCAATTGTGTGTTGTATTAAATCATGTGGTGTTGGATCAGAGATAAATCAATACTTCTGAGCGTTTTCTTTCTGTAAAAGATGGAACTTCATTATGTTCTTAAGAAGGATTCAAACTATTCTTTTTTCGGGAAAATAGAATCATAGATTACTTTTAAATCAGTTCTCCTTATCTCATAGAAAAACAAAAGTTACTCATTTAAAAGTTTTGAAAATTGTTTTCTTTCATCATTCATTTCGGTCAACTATTGATTTCAAAATAAATTTGTCTAAGGGTATATTAGCTTCTATTTCTTCTCTTGCCTTAATTTGATCTTGAGTTTTTTTCTTTCATCAACAAGCAGAAAGTATCGTATAAGCAGGTGTTGTTGAAAGTCAAATAATCATTTTTTTTATGAATCCTCTTCTAGATGTCGATTTTGGTTTTTCCATTAGATGAATATATTATAAAGATTTCCTAAATATCTTTGAACTTATACAATTCCATTCCATTGATCATACCAGGTTTATTTTGTTCTAGGCTTGAGTGAACGATGAGAATTTTATCGTCGAGTGAGATGTTCCCCTTGAAGAGAATTCTGATGATTTCTTTTCCTATCTGCTTGATGTTTGTGTAATCGAATGTTGGAGCGATCTTGTATCCTTTTACTCAGTGCATAAGATTCAGATACCTGTATGCTTCATCACTTTTTGTAAATGCAATGATTGGAACATCAGGCTTGAGTCATGAGAGTCTTGCTGGTGTATATCATGATTCTGTAGGACAGATGATCGCCTTGATTGGGATTTCTTTGGATGCTCTGTATGCGTCATAGACGATATAGTCTGTAATGAGTGAGTCTGATCAAATAGATACATCTTCTAGTGTGTATTCTGTTCTCGTTACCACATCTTCATGATTGATCGTTTCAAAGAGTCAGATGATGTTTTGGATTGGTTCTTCAGCTGTTGCTGTTGCTTTGGTAAGCATGAACGTATCTATACCATTTCTGATTTCATCTCTCACTATATCGAGATGTTTCTTCTTGTCGTCTTCGTCAGCCATATTGAGTTCGATATTTAGAACTACTGGTTTTCAGATTGTATGACACAGTCTTATTGCTTCTTTTTGAACCTTCAGAGCTGTTGCTTCGTCTGAGAGAATACGTAGTTTTCTCGGATTGAGAATGATTCCATCTGCAGCTTCAATAATTTCTTTGAGGTTCTGTATCCCGTCTTGTGTCTCTACTTTTGCTATTACTTTGATGTGTGATCATTCTATACTATCTAGGTAGGCTTTGATCTCACGAACATTCTCAGCACTCTTAATATATGAGACGGAGATCATGTTTATCTTGTGATCTATTCCCCAGATAATGTGTCTTTTGTCTTTTTCTCACAAGTATGGGAGTTCAGGTATATATCCATCAAAATCAATATGTCTATTGATGAGAACAAGACCTTCTTTCGTTACCTTTCCGACAATATGATCATCTTTGCTTTCAATAACTTCTACGAGTACTGTTTCAGAGTCTAGATCAATAATCGTTCATACGGGGATGTTCTGTGTCTGACCGTAATCTATATATAAGATATCCATACTATCTTTGAAAAATTCAGCATGTTCTATTCTTACTACCTGACCCTTTTCCAGATATATTTCTTCTTTGTTTCTGGTTCTTACTTCTGGTCCTCTGGTGTCGAGCATAATAGATTTACTACTATCTAGTTTAAGTACCATATCTATATACTTCTTTTTCGTATCCTCATCACCATGTGAGAGGTTAATTCTGAAGGTATCTACATTAGTAATTATTTTTGATAAGACCGTTTCCTTGTCTAATGATGGTCACATGGTTACGATTACTTTTGCATTATGGAAATAGTTCATATAGAATTCTACGAATAAAGTAAAAAGGGATATATGTGTGTCGACTAGCTGATAGCTAATGTCTACCAATCATACGTGCACAAAGCAGGTACGATCAATAGTCATGAATCATCATCAGGTACGAGTAACGGTTAACTGTACTAGCTTATAATTGCAAATTCACCACGTGTAATCTGATCTATCAGTTTAGCTCTGCGTATCTGAATCACCGCATTATGATTTGCTACAAAGTTCATCATTTTCCCTCAAACCAAACATGTTATATCTTGATGAGCAAACTCTGAAGCGAGCTTTATTTGGAGTATTCTTTTCTTTCATTTGTTTAAATCATTGATTTCAAAAGGGATAGCAGAATCGGATCATCCTAATTCACTCATTTCTTTTACTCATATACTGAGTCAAAGCTCCTTTTCATATTTTTGGATGGTTGCTCATTGTCTTCCGATCACTCTTGCTTTCAAACTTTTTGGTACATACAGACGTATTCTACTCATGTTTTCGATCTCTATTGCTACTTGAGATCATAGTTCTTTACGGAAGTAATCTTGGAGTCATCGTTTTGCATATTTCCCTATTCCTGTCGTAGAGTTTTTTTTGCTGTTGCTCATCGCTCACATCTTATCTAGTGGCATAACAACAACGCTTTCACCATAGCTATACATCTCATATTTTGGCTCATCGGTGAGAAGATCTTTTACGACAACCACAGGACGAGCGAGATCTTCTGATGCCATTCCTTCAGGAGCTTTTACAGTCTGCTCGAGCGTAAAGATCTGATTGATTTGACCAGCTTTGATGAAAATGACCGTATCGATGATCTGTGGAATAAGTCACATCTCAATTGTTCAGAGCATTCTTTGGACTCCATCTATAGCATGTGTAGCATGCATCACTCAGATGAGTCATATACCTGTGAGTCTCAGATCCTTGAATAACAAGAAATCTTCTTTGTTTCTTACTTCATCATATATCGTATAGTCAGGTCTACTAAGAAGAAGAATGTCTCTAATCTCACTATGTGGGGCATGAGAGAAACTATACTGAGAGATGCTTGTATCTACTTGCAGGTCACGTGGAGATTCGATCGTTTTGATTATGACGTCTTTCTTCGCGAGTTCATTTACAAATGCTGTTGCAAATGTTGATTTTCCTTCACCAGGTGCTCCCGTGATCAAGACTCATTTTGCTGTTGTGAGTAACCAGTTCTGTATCTTCTCATCAAGTTCATATTGTTCAAGCGTTCTTGTGGTTACGGGTCTTACAGCTGTAAGTTCAATTCTCTTGGTAAGTGGCGGTTTTACGACGACAATTCTATATGGTCATACTTGAAGTACTTGAGAATGAGGCTTATCAATTTCTACAAATGCATCTTCTAGATGTTCAATTTCATCATGAAGTTTGGAAATGAGTTCTCTCATCTGAGATGGATCTAGAATGGTATCTTCTTTGATCATCTCCCATCAACCAGGTTTTCATTGTTTCTTAACTAGAGGTTGGTCTGCTACAAAGTGAACAGACATGACTCACTGAGAAAAATATTGATCAAGGGTGTATATCATGGGTAAAAGTTGGATAAATTGGTGGAAATTAGTGGTAATTGGTGGTAATTAGTGGTAATTAGTGGAAATTGGTAGAAATTGGAGGAATTGATTGCCGTTGAAAATTCATTATGGAGATTGTTCTTGTGCTTCACTTGTTTCTATAATGCCATATATACTCGCGGATCAAAAAAAGTCAAGTGTATTGGTTGAAATGAAATCGAAACAGTAGGTAGGACCACGTTTTTATGATGACGAAATGATATATGTGGATAATGATATATATGATACATATGATACATATAGGTAAGGACGTACTATTTTACGTCCATAGAGAGAAAGAATTCATCTATACTAATGGCGATTCATAATCGCCTGTACAAGATTATATCTACTCTTTTTTTCAATAAAAAAAAACTCGCAGAACGAAACTTCTACGGGTCGCGGATCTTCTCCGGATATGCCGAAGAAGAATGTCAAGCCTTTGAAGGGTACCAGCCTTCAGGAAACGACGAATCGTACCCTATAATTTTATGGCATTTTTATTGATTTGATATTCTATTGTCTCTCGAGGAGAATATCTTACCTCTTTGCTTCTCTCTTACTATCCCGCTGAGAAGAATGATGCGGTTGAAGACTTATTTATTTAGAAAAATAATGCTCCATTTTTTATCGATAAGTACACTAGTGCGCCTATCGATAGTAGCAACATCCACATTCGTGGATCTGCTTTTAGTAGATCCATGAATTTTGGATCTACTTTTTTTCTTTCTTCCATAAATCGGTTTTTTAAAAACCTCCTCTGGCTTTTGAGGAGACAACTTGAAAAATAATTGAAGAATGCCAAGTTGCCGAAACATAAAGA
>CALCME010000061.1 GCA_937965925.1 Candidatus Absconditabacterales bacterium
TCAAGAGCAACTTGCAGCTGAGTATCTTCATAAACAAGGGACAAAAAATCTTCTTCAGCGTAGGTTTGCTCTACAACAAGCTGATGAGTGAGTGCAGCCTACGACCCAGCGAGATACTACAACTGATGCTTCTCTTACAAAATTTGTATGAGTAGATGTGTCGTTTCTTGATATCTGATATGTTCCAGACGATTTATGAACATTTTGAGCATGATCTCATGAGTTGCGTGAGGATGTACATGCAGCATTTTTTTCTATGCAAGAGGCGTATCGTGAGTCGACTGGGTATTGATTTTCGGTAAATAGTGCATGGAGGTCTTCGGCTGATCAGCAGGGGCTTCGATGACACGTGATATGTCGTACTCCAGGACGCTGTGCAAAGCCATGACACTCAGAACATCAGACTGGACTAGCTATAGACTTGTGATATATGTCATGAAAAAATTATGAACGAATGAAATATAACGCTCATAGATATTGATTTCATCAATCATATCAAAAATGATCATCAATAGACGGATATATGAGAGAAAATCGACACTGGAGATATGTAGGTGTAGATCTAGCAACGTTGTTGTTTGAATCGTGAAAGACTTTTACTGAGCGAGTTATAGAAGAAAATGAGGATGTTTATTAATCTTTAGACAACAAAAAAAACCCCGAGTGATTAGGTCGAGATTATGTGTTCTGTGTTCTGTGAACAACTACAATACGAATGAGTTCATCATCTATGACAAGAATTCTACAAAAAGATCCACTTTAAAGTGCAATTGCTGTAAGAATTGATATAGTATGTCTAGTGAATGTGAGTATCTACAATTTACTTTGTAAAGAGAAGTGGCTACGTGAGGAAATGGCTAAAAATAATTTGAATTAGAGTTCGATGTATACTTATATGATCGTTATTGATGTGATGGTTATTTTTTTCATTGAGGCCAACATTATCTTCACAAGATATGCTCCTTTTTCAAGAGCTGGATGAGAAGGTTGATCAGGTTCTTGAAGATCATCCAGAGCGTGCAAAGCATATTTTTTTGCGAATACATTGAGTGTATTGATATAATAGCAAAACAAATCGCTTGAAATGAATGAAGAAGCATCAGGTATGGGAAATGTTGATAAAACTAAAAAAGGAACATATAGATCCTTTGAAGATGGAGTGATTATCTACTGATTGAGATATAAGACAATTCATTACTAATTGAATCTGATATTCTACAAGACAATATGTTCCAGAGGATCTTGTGTTACTGCAGCCTTCATCGCTTATTGAATTTAAAGAAGAAGAAGACTTTTACTTACATAAAGAGGCGATTCAACCTTTATTGGAGCTAGCAGAAGCATATTTTGATCAGTATTCAGAATGATTTCTAGTGACAAGTACGTGGAGATCGTATGAAGAGCAGAGAGATTGATTTGATGACGAGTGTAAGGGGTCTTGATTGTGTGCATATGCTTGATATTCTGAGCATCAAAGTTGACTTGCAGTAGATCTTGCGAGAATGGTCTGAAGAGGGTATACTCGAATGAGCGAACATGCACACGAATACTGATTTCACCAATCATATCAAAAATGAAAAGAAATCGACTATTATCAAAGAGAAGACCGACATTGGAGATATCTATGAGAAGAACTTGCAACGGAATTATATGAAAATAAGCAAACCTTTACTGAGTGGTATATGTTGCATAGTCTTGTTCAAGATGTTGCAGAGAACTTGTAGTTGTTCTGTTTGCACTTACATTCTTTTTGCATCTACTAAAATCTTGTCGCGTATGAAATTTCAAGAACTGTTAGATTCTCATACTTTGATTATAATAGATGCCTCATGTGTGTTGTGTCATGGGTTTTCTCGTTTTGTGATACAGCAAGACACTCACATGAGATGTCGATTTTGAGCATTACAAGATGAACGTGTTGCTTCTCTTCTTGAGGGATATACATGATTTGATAGTTTAGTAGATTCGATTTGAGTTATCTATCAGTGAGTCTTGTATCAGAAATCATCAGCAGTACTTCATGTGATTACACAGCTTCCATGGTATCGACAGCGAGTACGTTTGTGATATCTGCTTCCTGTTTGAGTTCGTGATCGTTTGTATGATCGGATTGCTAGAAAGAGAATTGGATGGTTTGGAAAGACAGAAAATTGTGATCTTCGTGTAACGAGAGAGATTTCAAAGAGACTGGTAAAGTTTATCTAACTAGTCGATTGTGTGTGTCATTTATAGATGTTTTGTGTATGAATTATGCAAGACTGTACAATATATATATGCACTGTAAAGACGTTCTTCTTCATGAAGAGCGTTTTTTTTGTTTTTAATAAGGTTTTGTTGTATAAGTGATTGTATAAATTTTGTAAAATTATTGTTAAAATTATGTCTATAATCGATGAAGTGCAGCAAAAAAAATCAACATCTAGAAGACGAAAACGACTCCTGATGCTTTTAGTTGTGTTGTGAATATTATTTTTGGTTTGGAAATTTTTCTGGTCAACTCAGAAAGAGCATTGAGCTGCTCCAGAGTCGTATGTCGTTACAAGAGGTGAGATCAAAACATGAATCGAAGCTGAATGAAAAGTCTCTGGTGAAGATCAAGTAGTAGTTCGTTTCGATTTGAATGAAAAACTCACCCAGATTTTAAAAAAACCAGGAGATCGTGTGAAGAAATGAGAAATTCTTGCAAGAATTGATACTACTCAAGTGCTTTTGAATATGCAAAAAGCAAATAATAATCTTGCTCAAGCTAGATCAAGATATACTGAGTTGGTCGATCCGCTGTCTAGAAGTGAAGTGAATGTTCTTGATAAAAAATTAGAACTGGAGCGTGTTACATATAGTGACCATGTTCTTTCATTAGAACATAAACTTGAAGCGGCTGAAAATAATCTGGAATCATTAGATCTACTTCAAAAAGAATCTCTTCTTCAGCTGAAAAATAGCTGAGTGAGTAGTTCTTCAGCAGCAGAGACTGCAAAGATAGTCTACGAAGATAATATTCAAAGACTAGTAAGAGAGGTAGAACAACTTAATCAAACACAAGATTCTACAACTCTAGAATTGCAGCTTTTAGATAAAGAGATTGAGAAGGTTCGTGCAGACGATGATACTCTTTTAACGATACAGGTTGAAGAACAAAAGTTTGTGCAATATAAGTCAGATATCGATCAAAAAGCAAAAGATCTCATTCGTGTCATCGGAGAGTATCTTGATGATGTGGATAGGTTCTTATGAATTAGTACCACTAATGAGACACTAAACGATGCATATGAGCAACTTTTGAGTGCTCAGAATACGGTTCTTTTGAATCAAGCAGAGACTGAGCGAAGATTACTTGGTTGATCACTTGCTCGTATTCGTCTTGTAACAGATACTCCTGAAGAGAGTCTTGAGTTAGCATCGTGACTAGTAGAGCTGTCTGATAAGGTAAGAAAATTTTGAGAAATTGTTACATGAGTATTAAACGCTACCGCAACAGATGATTACTTTACTCAGACCGATATTTCTACTGCTCTAAGTACATTTAGATGATGAATTGCTCAGATTAGTCAGCATGTTTCATGATTACAGCAGGCTGAACAGGGTTTACGTGTTGCTCAAAGCTCATCGGTATCGATAGTAGATACGACAGATGATGGGAAAGAAGATATGCTCTTTAGTCTCACTCAAAAACGTACTCAGATTGAAAAGAAGCTACAAGATATTGCGTCTGATAAGCTCTTGAAGCGTGATGAGATAGTTGCTACTCACAAGACATTTGAAAATCAAGTCAGTACAGCAACACAAAATAACGATCTCCGTCAACAAGAAATCGAAGTTGGAACAACTCGTACACAGATCGAAAAGAGAAATGCTCGTGACGAAGTACAAAGATTGAAAGAGGAGCTTGAACAAGCGAAGAAGGTCTATCAGACTTCTTTGGAGTTAGCATCTTTGGATACGATCAAGCAGAAAGATCCTGTATCACTGACTCAAAAAAACACGTCAGCACTACAGATAGAAGCATATGAAATAGCTGTTCGTGAACAGAAACTTCAGTTAGAAAAGACAACGCTTAGGAGTCCGGTGGAATGAACCGTTTTAGATATCGATAATGCGGTGGGTGAGTATCCATCAGCTCAGTTTATGAAGATTGCTATGTGATGATCAAGGTATATAGAAGTCCAGATCGAGGAAGAGGAAGTAAATACAATTGTTCCATGACAGCGTGTTGAACTTGTCCTCGACGCTCAGCCTGAGAGTACATATGAAGGTATAGTCTATTATGTTTCTCCAACGTGAATGAGGGATTTGAATGATATTGTCCAGTATAATGTTTTGATCACGTATGATGAATCTATGAAAGCAAGGTCTGAGATGACTGTTACTGCTAATTTCATAAGAGATCATGTAAAAAATGTAGTAACTATTCCTCTTGAATACGTGATAAAAAAGAATGGAAATGATCGAGTACAGATATGAGAGACCAAAGAACAACTGAGGCAGGTAATGCTTGGTAACAAGGATGAGAGTTCTGTTGTAGTCGTAATGTGAGTCGATGAGTGAGAATTTATTTATATGCCTGAAGAAGAAGATGATGAGTAATCTAATCGATCTCACAAACATAACTAAATCCTACTATCTCGAAGACGAGACAGAGATTCCTGTTCTGAAGTGAATAGATCTCTCGATCGAGAAAGGGGAATTTGTTGCGTTGATGGGTCCAAGTGGATCGTGAAAGTCGACACTTTTGAATATTATCTGATTTTTGCACCCGAGTACATCTGGT
>CALCME010000062.1 GCA_937965925.1 Candidatus Absconditabacterales bacterium
TCTGATTTCATAGGTATATTTGATTGAATAAAGTGAGGCACCATTTCTTGTGTAGGTTTCTTCTTCTCATGTACACGTACATCACATCTTTGTATAGAATCAGTACGATTGAGTATTTCCTTTTATTCCCCAGAGAAAAAATGAGCTCTCTCCTCTTTTTCTAAACTCATCGACTGCGAAGGTAAACAAAGATCTTCCAATTCATCTTCACTGATATGCAGGATCTATATAAACAGCTCAAAGTTCAGCAGGAGTTATATGAATAATAAGAACTCCTACTATTTTTCACTCATATTCATAGACATAACATCATTTCTCTCATCTTAGAGTCTGTTCTCGAACTCATCTTGTACTTTCAAGTTTTTTAGCGAAATTTTGATAGTCTTTCATCTTCTGTGGGACGATCTCATCTGGTAATGCATGTCGAGCATGCATTCGTACACGAGCTATCTCATCTATATCTTCATATCTAGCTAATCTAACATCTGACATATCTCTAATCTATCTAAAGTCTATGGGCATTGGTTTAGAATTTCCTATACGATTAAAAATATTATCTCAGTACTCCACCTATACTCTCTACATTTCCGATAGCCTTGGTCATCACTTCATTGATCTGTTCTGTAGTCAACGAACCATCCCCAGCCATCTTAAAACGCAATCATATACTTTTCTTTCCTTCTCAAATATGTTCTCATGCATAGACATCAAAAATCTGTACATCGACGACTTCCTTGATCCTACGGACAGCTCCTGTCACATCTCCAAATCATTTCTCATGATCGATGACAAAACTTAGATCTCTTCGTATGAGTTGATCTTGTAACGTTTCATATGA
Source organism: Candidatus Absconditabacterales bacterium (assembly GCA_937965925.1). GTDB lineage: Bacteria > Patescibacteriota > Gracilibacteria > Absconditabacterales > Absconditicoccaceae > JAHDCT01. The sequence goes on from CALCME010000062.1 coordinate 839, forward strand.
ACTCATCCCTCTCGTTCATTTTTTTTGAGATTCAGAGATCTCTCACAAGAGAGTAAGGTCTATTTCTGCAAGAAGAATTGAATCGTTTCCGTCAAGTTTTACTTGCTCAGCAATATATGGATGCAAGACTTGTACTGATCATATCTGCTTTCCATTTAAAGAAATTTCTGCTTGTTGAAGTGGATGAAACAGATCAGAATCATTTTTCTTTCGAAGTAATTTTCACTTCGCTCCACATGTTGTTAGAAGATCATCCACGAGTGATTTCATCTTTAGAAACAGTGAAGATGAGTGGTCAGATCATGATGTTTTTGACGCTGATTGATACATTCAGATTCACAACACAATAGTCTCTCCTGTTCACTCTTTCGATCAGACTGATCAAGATTTCCAGACATTCCCTATATCAAACATCATACATTCATCAAAAAAGCTCGCATTTTTTTCGATTGATTCCAACATTGATCGGATAATCGTTGGTCTCAGATATTGTTGCTCAGGAGTTAGATAGTTTTCCATCTGGTAGAGTCAGCTCGTTTCCATTCCAGAAAGGCTCACATACGTATCCAATATCCACGGATACGTCTCTACTTGGTCAAAACCATGACGATCAATCAAAAGAGATTCTACGTTTCTTCTCTGGGATACAAGAGGGCTATATGGTATAAAACTCACCTCATCTTGGTATCCAACTGGATCTATATGTTCAAATCATGAAAGTCTTGCAATTTCTTCAATGATACACGCCTCTACTTCTAGATCATCAGGAGATCTTCGAGCCGGAACCGTTATATTCTCTCCCGAGACATCACATCAAATACTCTCTAACAGGTCAGTATATTTTTCTAGTGAATTTTTTGAGTCATCTCACATCATTTGAGCTACCCTTCATCGATCTACAGAAATATCTTTTAGAACATCAAGATTACTTCTCTCATCCACATAGAAACTCACTCACGATGGAGAAGTTCAGTTTGAAACAAGCTCTGTAGTTAATTCTTTCACACAGATCAAACTCCAGAGAGGATTTATTGTTTTTTCATATCTGAGTTCTGCATCGGTTCTGAGTCACAGTCTCGTTCATGTCTTCCTCACAGCTACTGGATCAAAATTAGCTACTTCAGCCAAGATGCGAGTAGTTTTATCATCTACTCATGAAGTGTTTGATCACACAATACCTGCAAGAGCACAGATTTTTTCTTTATCTGCGATCACGGTATCATCTTCAGTAAGCTGATGTTCTTTCCCAAACAGATCTACGAAACGCTCACCTTTTTTTGCAAATCTAATAGTCAGTCATCAAGAAACTTTATCTGCATCGAAGAAGTGAATTGGCTGCCCCGTAAGGTACATAAAGATATTTGAGAGATCAACTCGATATGATCTAGATTGCAGTCACAGTTCCATCATCTGTATTCTCGTCGATAATGATGACTGATGAGTAGTTATGTTTTCAAGGAGAATCGTACAGTAGGTAAGTACCTTGTTCGACGTTACCTCTACATTGATATTATGTGAAGGTTGTGTACTCAACCATGAAAAGATATGTGCACTTTTTCCTAATGAGACCAAGTCAGTATAAGTTGACGTCGTTATTTTCTTCTCAAGTAAGGTATCAAGTTCTACCGCTAGTCAAAAATGCCCAAACATATCAGGTCTATGAGTTATCGTTTTATTTTCTACATCCAACACTCGACCTTGTAGAAATGGATATTTTTTAGCTAGAGACACACCAAGATCGTCTTTTGTAAGGTCATCCATATCCCAAACTGTCTCTAGGGTTCCTTTTGCTGAGTCTACAACATCATCACCTTTCATCAACGCTCGTATCCACTTCTCTTCAAGATCCTCAGCGATACCTAGCTCTTCTTTACTACAGATCATTCCATTTGATGCTTCACCCCTGAGCTCACGAGGGGCTATTGTTAGATTGATAGCTGGCAGATGACATCCAGGAAGAGCTACTACTACAAAAAGACCTTTCCTGACGTTCCCAGCACCACAGCAGATCTGATACGATCCTTTCTCCCCACAATCTACCTGACAGACCGTAAGTTTATCAGCATCTGGATGGATTTTCGTTTCTGTTACATATCAGATGACGACATCATCTGGAAGTTCTCTTTTGTGGATTTCTTCTACCTCACATGTCCTGAGAGTAAGGAGGTCAGATATTTCTTCTGGATCGATATCAGTGGTC
>CALCME010000063.1 GCA_937965925.1 Candidatus Absconditabacterales bacterium
GCTATGAAATCATGATGTTGGAGTTCCAGGACCAGACCTAAAAAAATCACTCATTCAAGCTTTAAATTCGAACTGAGTTATTTATCTTGAGAATGATCGTTATCAAGTGTGAAATCTTCGCATCTTGTGACTTTGACCTCATTTGCGTTGAACTGATGATATTTCATTATTGGATTCAATGTCAGTTTCAGATAATGTCATCGTCTTAACTCACAATCCTGATACAACCCTTCGTTACTCAAACTATAATGCAGATATAACTCTTGTATGACATACTCATTGTGGACAACTAAGAACGCCTTGAATTCCATTCTTGTATACATGGGTTATCCCTGTTGTTTGAGATTTTGATTGCTGATTGTATGCTGATACCCCTAATAAAGTCTTCATTACTCGTTGACTGTGAGAAAGTCGATTGCCTATGAGACTTTTCAATCCACCGACAATAGACCTCATTCGTTTCAGATAATTTATTCTTATCTTTTGTTCACATGCGTATGTTTTGTACTCTTCCTGAGAGGGAATGAAATACTCTTTTTCTTACTGAAGAGCGTGTCATCAAGCATGCAAAAGTAGTAAGATTGGATGTGTGAGAGCGTATACTAGTCCAGTATATAGAGTGAGAATCTCTCATAAGACATACGTGTGAAATAGTCTCTGTCAAAAAGAAGTGAATACATTGTCACCTGCTTCGTACAGAACAGAAACCAAAAATAACATGATGAATCGGGTTGATCATTTGAACACCAAAGTCATTTGACGTCATCTCTCAGATCGTCAGGCAGTGTACAGAAATATGAGTATCAGATATCGTCTTTTGGGGATCAGAGTACTCTCAACACAGAAAGATTAGTGAAAAGAAGATGATGAAATTACGCAAGATTTCTCTTGAATCTATTGAACAAAGCAATAGTCGACAAATTCCAACAGTCAGATCAATCTGAATACTAGCTGATGTATGAGTCCATATTTCGTGTTATCTTTTTGATTTTGAATGAAGGTCTCTTGAAGAGTTGATTATGCAGAAGAAGACTACTCAGGGTAGTCAAAGTAAACATCTGGTAACAAGATCAATTGATTGTACTGTTCCTATGATCTACGGTGTCGTCTGACCTGAAGGACACTTTTCAAGCAATGACATGGATGAGCTTGCTCCATATATAACTCAAAAGATAATGCTGTGAAATCAAATCTTGAAAACAGAGACTGCAGCAATTGTTTGAGCACGGTGATTACAAGAACTTATGAGATAATCATCTATAATTTGCATAATATTTCGTTTTGGAGTATAATATAAATTGATTGTTAAACGTTACTTTATATGATATATAAACAAAATGAGAAAAGCCCTTGTGAGTAGTCTTCTATGAATATTCTTTCTAGCTCTTGTCTTGATTGGAGGGTGGATTATTCGAGATCTGCAAAATGCATTGAACTGAGTGCAAGAAAAAGTGCATGAGGTATCACTGATGCTCGAAGAATCCACGATAAAACTAGCAGAAACTCAAAGAGCTCATGGTTCAGCTCAAGAAGAGATAGAATGACTAAATGATGATATTTTAATGCTAAGAAAATCTGTAGAAGAGCATGATGCTATGCTTGAGAGTATTTGACTAATGATGAGTCAATAAGAGGTTTACATCGTGGCAGAACGCATAGTTTTTTTGAAATCCAATTGAGTTCATTTCGTAGATAGATACACTAACAGGCAGTTGTCACTCGTGACGTATCTGTCTGTTTTTTTGTTTATTTCTTGAATGATAGTTATCCTATGAATCAGTTTGAACTTGTTGAATCAATATTGGAATACCGAAAAGAGTCTGATGCATTTCAGCAGTCATTAGATCAAAGATCAAAAAAAATGTCTCGAAAGTTTTTCGATTGACCTCCATTCACTAGTGGTGATCCTCACTATGGACATCTTCTCCAGTCTACAGTAAAAGATGCAGTTCCTCGCTGGATGACGATGCGTGGATATCATGTGGAACGTAAGCGATGACGAGATTGTCATTGAATACCTGCTGAGAATTATGTGAATAAGAAGCTGTGAATTACCTCTAGAAAGCAAGTAGAGGAGGACTATGGGGTACAAGCATATGTAGAAGAATGTCGTACGATGGTAAATGAAGTAAACGATAATCGAAAGCGATTTGTCGATCATCTTGGTCGTTGGGTAGATATGGAGAATGCATACTTCACTATGCATACGGAATATATGGAGTCAGTAATTAATGTATTTGCTGATCTGTACAATAAGAATTTGATCTATAAAGGATTCAAGGTGCTTGGGTATAGTCGGGCATTGGGAACAGCCCTTTCAAATTCAGAGATAGCAGAGTGATATATGGATAGACAAGATCCAGCAGTAACCGTGAAACTAACCGTACAGAAAAAGAAGACTATGGTAGAAAAAGAGAAAGAGAAACAGAAATACGAAATGAGTGATGATGGGTTTATTGAATGAGTAGTGGCAATTATAAAAGAGTGAGAAAAGTACTTGATGTACTATGATATAAGAGCAGGAGCGTGGTTTATTCCATGAGGGAAGGTGGATGCAGGAGAAATACAAGAAGTTGCATTGGCAAGAGAGCTAGAAGAAGAACTATGAGTAACTATGACAACAAGTTCTTCAGCTGGGGCCTTGAAAGTGATACATCATGGAAAGACGGTTCGTTTGAACTACTTTGATGTGCAGATAGAATGAGATATCATAAACAAAGAACCTACAAGACAGTGAGCGATTGCCTGGGTAAGCAAGATAGAACATGACTCAGATCTTTGATATGCCCTTAAGATCGAAACTCTCTGAGAAGAGTGATCAAATATTATCGATGAAGAAGAGAGAATCCTCTGAGAGTTCCAAGATTTTATTACTCTTGAAAATCGTTACTTCTCAGATCCAGCTTTAAAAGAAGCTCCGGTGTCTCTTCTTGCATGGACGACAACTCCATGGACGCTTCCTTCAAATATGTTTGGGGCAGTACATAAGGATATTTCATATACGCTTCTTTTCGATACGCAAGAGAAAGAATATTTCGTCCTTGCGACATCACTCCTACACAAATACTTTAAAGACGATTCATCTTATATAGTTATATATGTGCTCAAGTGATCTGACTTTCTCTGATTGTCTTATGCTCCGATGTTTGACTATTACTATACTGCACCTGAAATTAACATCTCATATTATGAGAAGGTGCATCATATAGTCCATGCTGATTTTGTGACGGAGGATTCTGGAACAGGTATTGCTCATGAAGCTCCAGCATTCTGAGAGGATGATTATAGAATGGTGGTAAATATTACCTCTGATGATATCTGATGACCAGATGGTACTGAAAAAATTATGCCTGCAGAACATGCAAAAGATCGACTGTTCAATCCAGTAAATGATCATGGAGAATTTACATCTGAAGTGAAAGAGTTTGAAGGAATAAATGTGATTGAAGCAAATAAGAATATTATTACAGCATTGAAAGAGAAGAATCTTCTTGTAAAACAAGAAACCCTCAATCATAGCTATCCTCACTGTCCTCGTACAAAGACGCCACTTATCTATAGGGCACAAGAAAGTTGGTTTTTGAAAGAACAGCAGCTTTCTGAACAATCAGTTCCCCTCGCTGATACGATAAATTTCGTTCCTGATACAATCAAAAAGAGATTTATCAACGGACTAGAATCAGCTCCAGATTGGAACATTTCGAGGACGAGATTTTGGGGAGCACCGTTACCTATCTGGGAGTGTGAAGAAGAATCATGCGATCAAAGAAGAGTTTTTTGATCAATTTCTGAAATCGAAAAAGCAAGTGGGCAAACAGTTACTGATCTCCATAGACCATATATAGATGAGGTGACCGTTCCATGTAGTTGTTGAAAGACGATGAGAAGAATTTCTGATGTACTGGATTGTTGGTTTGAAAGCGGAAGTATGCCATATGGACAGGATCATTTTATTAAGAACAATGAATCTGATTCGACGGCATGAAGATGTGCTGATTTTATTGCAGAAGGATTAGATCAAACAAGGTGATGGTTTAGATCACTTCATGTGCTATGAACAGCTTATACTAATAGTCTTGTCTATAAGAATGTGGTAACGACTTGAATGATTCTTGCCGAAGATGGTAAGAAAATGTCTAAGAGTCTTCAGAACTATCCAAATCCAAAAAAACTCCTCGAACAGTATGGGAGTGATGCTTTTAGACTGTACGTGTTATGATCTCCTGTAGTAAGAGGAGAGCCGTTAAGATTCACTGAGAAGTGAGTCGAGCAAGTACTCAAGGATTTTGTGATCCCACTACAGAATGTCTGGAATTTCTTCAAGATGTATGCTGAAGTAGATTGATGGAAACATGATTGAACTGAAGTGTTTTTTATGAGACATGCACATAAAGATGCAGATGAACATATAGAAGATAGAAATGTTGGATTGAGTATTGAATGAGAATCTTATTTAGTATCTGATGAATTTAGAGAAACCGTTATAAGAATTTCACCCGATGTGATTTTTGTATCTCCATTTGAACGCACATTAAAGACAGCTGAAGCTGCTCAACGTGTTATGTTAGAGTATTCAGAAAAGAATATTGAACTAAAAGAAGATGAGAGATGTGTTATATGATCTGACTCGATAAAGTATTTGATGGATGAGTTGAGTTCTTTGTGAAAGAGAATTTTAGTTGTTACGCATCGTCCAGTTATACAAAAGATTCGAAATATTTATATATGATGAGATGAGATGATTCGTATGAATATCCCATATTGTGGAGTATTAAAATTACCAACAGTAAAAATTCATAATGAACTTGATCAGCGAATTCTTTCAGAGCTCTATAGTATGCTTGAAGAAGTAGATACTGCGATGAACTGATATGAGATAGAACCCGCGACCAAGGCAATGATGTGATTCATGGATAAACTGACCAACCGATGGCTCAGAAGAAGTAGAAGAAGATTTTGGGCAGAGTGAATGGATGCTGATAAAAGGGCAGTATATCATACCCTTCGAGAAGTCTTGAGTATTTATACTACCATTGCTGCACCATTTGCTCCTTTTGTAACTGAACGAGTCTGGCAACAGATGAGTATGTTTAGTCGTGTATGAGAAACGTGAGAAAGATGAAGTGTTCATCTTCAATATCGGCCACTCAAAAATTCAAAATACATTAATAAAGATCTTTCTAAAGACGTAGAAACAGTGAGGAAGATAATCAAATGAGCGTTGTATCTCAGAGCAAAACATCAGATCAAAGTAAAACAACCATTACAGGAACTGAAATTTGGTCTGTAATTTGGTATATAGTAGATAGTAGTGCTGTAAAATGTAAAAAAGAACCTTGTACTCTACGTACAGGGTTCTTTTAGCGTATACATTAGCGTATACATGTATGTTTCTTTAGAAACTAATCTTCTCTAGATACTGAATAACAAGTTCAAGATTTATCTTTTTTCAGAACTCGTTTTCTACGGTTTTTTTCCATGCTGATATGTTCTTTTGAAATGTTTCTTTTGATGAGGTTGTTGATATGTTGATAGCAATAAGCATCTCAGTGATTGGAGTCTCATCATCTTCTTCAGCTAATGATTGAGCAGAGTAGTCTTCATCATCTTTGTCTTTTGATGTTCTCTTCTCCTTTTTCGTATCAGGCGTAATTTCTGCAGTTGTATATACAAGATCTAATGCTTCAATCTTTGTTTCTTGGGTAAAGAAACTATTAAATAAGAGTCTGAGTTTTTCTAGGTCTTCATCTTTTTGTTCTTTTACTTTTTCTGGTTCAGTGTAGTTCTCTTCTCGTTTGATAGAGAAGATATCGATCAGGTCTTCTTCTCCATTTATGTAGCTAAACAGCTTATTTTTGAAATCTTGCTTTTGTGCAATATTCTCTTCTGTATAGAGGGTAGCAATAGCGTAACGTCTACTATCTGTATAGTAATCTGTATTGAGTAAGGTTACTTTGTCTTTGTAAATTACCGAAAGGTAGTTGTTAACATATTGACGTATTTTCTGCTCTGGACTCATTTCTTTTGCTTCTTTTGCTGTTACTGAAGTAATTGGAACGATCGTAACATCTAATGCAACATTCTTTTCAAGCTTACTCGCCAAGTCTTCAGTGAGAGCTACCTTTGTGTCATCTGTCATGTCTTTTATGATATGCTGGGGAACCTTCATTGAAAGTGAGATATTTTTATCGGTTTTATTTACGGTTTGGTATTCTAACGATTCGATACGGATATTTTCATCTATCTCTCACAGAAACTTTTCAGTAGTACTTTTGATGATTTTGGTAGTAGATATATCTCTAGTAATACTAATAAGACTACTTGCCAGTGGTATACATAGCAGAAGTAACATAAGCAGAACATATCAAGTGTTGAGAAAACTTCTTTTTACATCATCCTTTTGATTTGGAAAGAAACCAAAAGAATAAAAAATAACAATTCCAGCGATAATAATTGCTACCAAGTTGGTGAGGAACAAGACACTACTTCATCGTCAGATCTGTAGACTTCAAAATGCAATTCAGATTCATATTACACCTAGTGGAGGAACAAGTGAAGCAGCCATAGCAACTCATGCTAGTCATGCAGCCATTTTTTTGTATCAAAACGAGAGAAATGCAACTGCTCAAGAAGCAATTGCTATTCATAGATCTACGAGGGTTGGTTGTGTTCTCGCTGCGATTTCATTTGTTACTTCAGTGAGGGGAATTATCCACGTAATAAGTATTGCTGCTCATACTCATCAAAGAATACTGAGTATAAGAAGAGTAAATGCGCTTACGAATAACTTTCTATTTCACGTAGCAATTGCAAAGGCGGTTCATTGAATTGGTCTCATAATCGGTGCAATAATCATTGCTCCAATTACTACAGGAGTTGCATTTACTAGTAATCAAAGAGTAGCAATAATTGCGGAGAGGAACATCTGAGTCCAGTACTCAAGTGTTGTTCAAACATCATCGATAATATGATTAGCGATTTCTTCTTTTTGTTCTCCAGTGAGATCTCGAATAGCAATATAGTCGAAAAATCCTTGTAGTTTTTCAATATGAGAATCTTTAAAATTAAAGTCCATGAGTATGGTGAATTGTGCATCTAAAAAACATTTCCATCAATTGATATTGAAGTTAATTTATGTATTATGCATCGTATTTGTAGGTGAAGTGCTTTTACTGTGTAGTGAAGTTTGGAAAATGATATGAGATAAGTCGTTATTTGTATGATGAATTTCGTTAATGTTCCTTTTTGCATTGGCGTTTCTTGTGTATTTTACTTCTCAATGAGATTATTTTAACACGGTCGCTTGAACAAATTCTTTTGTTGTTTCGTCGTTAGACGAGGAGAGCGTTGTGTACACTGATAGTCTTTGATGAGAAGTAAGAATCGAGTGAGAAGTGCAAATTGATGACTTTTGCATTCAAAGATTAAATAGGTAACATTTATAATAATAATTGTACAAGTGGTACAAGTAATTGAAATAAAGTATTGTGTTTTATAATTTATAATGGTACGTGTAAGAAATGGCAAATCTAAGAGATATTAAAGGTAAAATGAAATCAGTATGAAATCTAAAAAAAATCACGAGGGCGTTAGAGGTGGTATCGACGGTGAAATTACAAAAATTGAAAGATCAAGCTGATGCATTGAAATGATATCTAGCTGATCTTATGATGATTGTAAGTACAGTTGGTCAGTCTCATAGTATTTTCTGAGAGACAACCTCATGAAGTTGATCAAGAACATTAGTATTGGTAGTGACATCAGAAAGAGGTCTGTGTGGTTGACTCAATTCAAAACTTCTTAGAAAATTATACAAAGAAACGAAAGGAGATACTACAGACTATTTTGTGGTTTGAAAAAAATGATTAGAGTTCCTAAAAAGAATGAACTGAAATATTGTTTGATCAATTCAAATTGGAGATAACTTTGCAGAAAAAGACTTACTTCCTCTGTTTACGTTTTTTGATCAATCATTAGACTCTGGTGACTATTCAGAAGTTCAGCTGTACTTCAACTACTTCAAAAACAGTATTATGCAGATTCCTACTAGTGTGGAACTGTATCCATTTAGAAAAGAGTCTCTAGAATCTTTTTTATGAGAAATAAAGATTGATGTTACAGCACCTGAGCTTGAAGATAAAGACCTTATGATAGAACCAAATCTTCCAGATTACTTAGCTGAAATAAGAAGACAGATCAGAAATTATATCATCTCATCAGCAATAGTTCAAAATAAGACAGGAGAACATGCAGCACGTATGATAGCTATGAAAAGTGCAAAGGATAATGCGACAGATATGTGAAAATCACTCAAACGTACCTTTAATAAAGCACGTCAATGAGCTATTACTCAAGAAATATCTGAAATTGTAAGTGCAAAGATTGCTATTGAAGGGTAGTGAGAGTAAAAACTTCAGAAAAAAAAAGAGAAGAAATGTCATTGCGAGACGAACGATAGTGAGTTGTGGCAATCTCATGATTTACAATCTATAAACGAAGAAGGATGTTTACAGCAGCAGAACTAATCCACGCATATAGTAAAGATCCAATCAATAACTATCGTATAGAAAACGCTTCAGCTTCATTTCTCCAAAAAAATTCTGTCTGTGGAGATGAGATTGAAGTTTTTTTGTTATTGGAGACAACAGATTGAATACTAATCAAGCCTGATGATGATCTCTCTAACATTTCACTTGATGATCTTCTCATCAAAGAACGATCACGGTATTGAAATCCAGCAATACAGACCGTTGCTGCAGCAAGTATGCTGGCAGAAGAGATTGAATGAAAAAAAGTCTCAGAGGTGATGACGCGAGACTATCAATATATGAAAAACCTATGACTAGATATGTCTCCTAGACGTAGGAGGTCAGTGGTTACAGCTTTATTAGGGACGAGGAATGTAATATACTTGCTTACCAATAAAATAATACAGTGATTTGAGTGTGTTCTTTAGTTGTTAATGCATTTTTTGAGTTGATCGATATTTCATACAGATATGTTTCAATACTCGTTTACAAAGTAAGATCTTTTATTGCTAGTTAATGCAATAATGTCTTTTCATTCATTTTTGCAGAATATTGTCTTCGTTTTTTCTAACTCAAATCATCTGTCAATTCTGGAATTTATTTTTTTTGATTTTTCTATCAATTTAATTAATTCTTCTTTAGATAATTTTATTTTGGGATGTATTCTTTCAAATATTGTGTTTCCAATTTTTTTTGTAATTTTTTTTGTAAAAGTAACAAAACTGTTTCTCGAACACATTGAACTCGTGATGGATTGAAAGTTTAATAGTCATTCATCAATAGTTCTGATTCTTGATTTATCCTCTTGTAGTGAATTGTTATATTCAAAATATATGTCACTAAAGAAAAATAATGCAAATAAACTACATCGAATTATCGTTAGTATTCTGATAACTTTTGTTGATGCGATATTTTTTTTTATCAATACTAAATTTACTAGAATGAGTACTATTATAATTCATCCAAGTAAAAATAAGAGCTGGTTAGGTAGAAAAACAATGAAATGAGGCGAGCAGAGTAAATACATAATGGTATTTAATTATCCTAAATAATCATCAAAAGCACTATCCAATACCTCATCTTCTTCAGAATCATAGATATCTGAAAGTAAGTCTTCTACACTGTGAGTTTCATAGGTATGGAAGTTGATTTCATCTATACGCGTGAGTTGTTCTTCTACAAGTTCATGTTTTATATCATGTTTTTCTTGTCTAAGTGGTTTCACTGCTTCTCGATGTTCTTTTCCTTGTTCTAAAAGAACTTCATGTAAATCGCTGTGAAGATACTTAAAATCCTCGATCTGTTCGTGTTTTTTTATTTTTTTGTTTTTTTTCTTGTTGTTTTTTACTTTACTTGTTGCTATTTTTGTGTCAGATACAGTTGTTGTCGTCATAGTAATTCGTATATTTTCAAAGAAGGTAAAATGCACTTTGTGCAACTAGATAAGTATATGGTCGATCATCTACTTTGTCAAAAAATACGGTTTCTTTTTTATTATATTGAATTACTGATTTAGACATGTTGCAAATTTCTGATCTGATAGTAACTATAGAAGAAAATAATGTACTTACGTGAGTAAATATGACCATTGAGCAAGGGAAAAACTATTGTCTTCTCGGGAAGAATGGTTCGTGAAAGTCATCATTAGCGATGACGGTGATGTGACATCCTAGCTATGAAGTTACGTGATGATCGATCTCACTTGACGGTGAAGATCTCCTTGAGATGGAACCTGATGAGAGAGCTAAGGCTTGAATATTTCTTGCATTTCAATCCATTCCAGAAGTGAAGTGAGTGAAGTTGTTCGAGTTCTTACGTACGATATATAATAGTCGTCGAGAAAAAAAGGAATCATTTGTATCATTTAAGAGAATCATTCTTCCTTATCTAGCAGAATTGTGAATAGATAAAGAATTTCTTTGGAGAGATCTGAATGTTTGATTTAGTTGAGGAGAAAGGAGAAAAATAGAAATACTTCAACTAAAACTCTTGCAGCCTTCATATATCTTCTTGGATGAAGTTGATAGTGGGCTCGATGTTGATGCATTTAGATCTGTAGCAGCTTTATTGAAAGAGTTAGATAGCGATGAAAATTCATTAGTTATTATTACTCATTATTTTACTATCCTCGATCATATTGATGTCGATCGTGTTTTTGTTCTTCAAGAATGAGAAGTAGTAAAAGAGTGAGGTCCAGAAATAGCGGATGAAATTAAAGCAAATGGTTTCTGATCATAGGTTGGTTGAATACTTTTTTCTGTCTTTTCAATGAGTCATAGAATCGTGAGTAGTTCGTATATGTTGTACGTAATGATTGAATATATGAGATACCAATTTATTTCTTCTGTAAACTATGAAAAAACATTGGTTCGCTCCGAAAGTATATGGTCGGGGTTTTGTTCCTATTTCTTGGGAGTGATGGGTGGTAATGGTAGCTATTATTTTAGCTATAATTCTCCTTAGTATCTATTTGTTGTGAGAAGATGATCCAGAAAACATTAGTTCTTGAGTATTGATACTCTATGTTGTTTGAGTATGTTGTATTAGTTTGTTTCCCTTGCTCTTTCTAAGAAAAAGACTCAAATGAACACTAAAGCGAAGACGAGGAGTGAAGGATGTAGATCGAGAGTAGATATGCTTTTGTTATATTGTTATAATCTTTGTTGTAATCTTTATCTACTTACTATAAAACCTATGAAAAAAACAATGTTAGGTCTTGTACTTATGAGTATTGTTTCTTTATGATTTGCTTCTGCAGTAACGGTATCAAATACAGTGATGCCATTTG
>CALCME010000064.1 GCA_937965925.1 Candidatus Absconditabacterales bacterium
AGGATCAGACGCTATTAGTCGTAAATACTTTTTTAAGGTAACGACTACACCAGTGCCTCTGAGACCATTTTTGGCAGATACTGAGACATCTTTGATCCCGTATGTTCCCGTAGAATCATCATGATTTCCTTTACTTGAAGCTACAAATAGTGTTTCAGATTGAACCTTCTTTCTTCATCCATATTCTGAAAAAACGTATGAAAAGTTTAAAAAAAGAGTAACGAGTGAGTATGTTGTTCAGGAGCACGTTCGTATAAAATCTGATCCTCTTGGTCATGAGATTTTCGTGATCGATAATGGGATTGAGTCTTATACAATACACAATATGTCGCAAGAAACATATAAGAATTATCAGTATTCTAAGATTGCACTGGTAAAAATGGGATCATTGTATGATGAATACTCTCAATGAACTGACCCTTTTTTAAAGCTCACGTGAGTTCCATTTTCAGAGATTTTTTCTGTTTCTCTCACTACGTGAAATCTTGAATGTAGATGTTCCGTATCTCATATGTCATGAGTGGTTGCATTATTTAGAAAGATGTGAATGAAAATATCATCGACCATGCCTTGATGAGATTGATCAAAAAGAATCAAAATCGTTGATCTTCTCCCAAACGCACCAAAAAAGAGTCACTTCGATCTTGAATTGCTTCCTATTTCTGAAGAAACAACCGTGTTTGATATCCTCTGAGCGTGATGAGGGTTTACTCGCTTTGAGTGATGAAGAGATCAAAACTGATTGAGGTGGTATCCAACTAGTATTGCTGATATTGAAGAAGGATATAAGAAATTACAAGAGTTAAAGACCAGAAATATCATATGAGAACTTTCTCGTACTCAAGGGAACTGAATGACGGTATTTGCTGTTACTTTTCACTGATGACATAAACTCTCCATAGTTGTGCAATCTTCGACCTTGTCAACATTAACGTGAATGGCGAACTACTATGAGATAGAAGACGCTAAGAGATGATGGCTAGAAAAACTTCACCATCATGATGTAACACAAGATCAAGTGAAAAATATTTGAGAACGCCTTGAAGATGCGTTTATTACATTAGATCTAACGTGAGAAGACAAGAGAGAAGAAAGAAAAGTATGGATGAATCTCCTCTCAAATGAACTCTCTAAAACATCATCAAAAGAGGGATATACCCTTAACTGATTTATGCTGCATTTTGCTACCTATCTTGATCAGATTAAAAAGGGAGATGTTTCTCTGGATACCCAAGAGATGACTCTTTCAGTTCTTTCTCATATGTGAGAAATAATTAATTTAGATGACCATGATACCATTAAAAGCACGATTGGGTGAATGACTTCATCTGAGCTTCATAGCTTGTACACACTCTTACAGATTGCTAAAACAGCAATAATGGTACATGTCGACAACGATCTTGACCAAAACAAGAAAAAAATGATTCAAACTAAAATTATCGATTGTCTACATGCAATTACTGTTTCCTCTAGTTCTTTAGAAATGCTAAGAGGCTCACTACTTTTAGATCACATTATGCAATCGCCACTTTGACATGTAATGTATGTGTGAACGTTGATGCCAGGGAGTAGCTGGGGAGACGTGATAAACGATCTCAAGCTGCTTGATTGACCGTCACATAAAGTTCTTGTCGAATCTCTGGTAGATGTTCCATGATTTCTGTCTTACTGTCACCGTCATCATCATGATCCAGATGTTCAATCTTTGTATTCTCAGAACATTTCTTCTCATATATATGAGTCTCTCTCTCAAGCATATGTAGACAAACATCTACAAGAATCCTATATTGCATTAGAGGTTGCACATTCGGTTCTAAATGATCTACTCATTACATATAACTCTCTATGACTTAGTTGAGACTCCCTAAAATCATTACGCGAGAAGGCTTTTGATGTAGTTTTATCAAACGACGACTATTCTAACGATTCGAAGATTGATCCCTTTAATGTTGTTAATAATGCAGAGGAGTATATTCGTGTTTTTGTTGATAAACAAAAAGATGATCTCGTTGTTGAAAACTGAATATACCGTATGAAAAATGAAGGCGAGTTTCCTTGACTCTACCAACAAATGTCTATACAACAAAAGATTACAACTGAGATTCTATTACATCAAATCAATCAGGTAAATCAAGCAATTATCTCTGATCAATATATTTGATATATCAAGGATGAAAATAATTGAATGTGAGAGCAAGCTACGTTTGAATGATGAGTGTCGTCAAGACTTGCACTCCTTGAATATGAGGAATTACAAGATCTTTTTGTGAATCTTCCAGAAGATACGTTAATTGAAAATCTGTTGTGATGATCTCTCTATGCACTTGATCAAAAAATCTACTTTGAGTACTACTATAAAACTGATGCAATACGTTGAGTAACAAGTCCAAAATTTTCAGACGAAATGAGATGACAAACAGTGACGAATGATCTTGCTGATATACCTCCAGGACAGTTACGCAGACAGCAAAGACTACTGGTGAGTACATTAGCCCAGGATCCAGCGACATGGATGCTGTATCATAATCTTATCTGACATGAGCTGCTAAGAGCTCCAAAAGGTACGTTTTACCATACACTTTTGTCACAGAAACATCGTGATACGACACTCATACCACCATCGATGTTGCAGTCTGTTGATCTACAGTGAGTATCTATTGAATCTTTTATTAGCTATCTTGTTTCTTGTAGTAAAGTTATAGATCTGTCATCTTTTCATGCCATCCAAGATCATGAGTGATGATGAAATGAGGACTCTCCTGTTTGACGTTTTACTCAAGTGCAGGAGTATCTAAAATCAATACCTGAAGATGATTTAAGGGCGATTTCTCCGTCACTTTCTAGTCTTGTGTTATGAAAAAGGGTTCAATTTATTTCTGATTTTGCACTACTGTCAGATAAAGAAAAACAGATCTTATCGGCCTGGAATTTACTCTTATCTGAGAAATAAATAGATGAGGAGAATGAATGCTGTTCTCTGTCATGTTCTTCCTTTGTTTAGACTCTGTGCATTATCTCATAAAATCCATTCATCTTACTCCATAGGCACCCCAGTACAGAATTTGACTAACGACATACAAAAATCATGCTTGTCTCGGATCAATTGCATTAAACGGAGAAGGCATACTCATGACGATCTCATATGCTTTTCATAAATAATAGATCGTTTCTTGATCGATAAAGTACACTAACCAGGAAAGTTGTAGGTACAAATATATTATTCATGAACAAAATTTAAGGAATTCATATCGATGGAGACGGTTAATTCTTTCTCATGTAAATCAATTTTTTCATCTGATATAGAATCGAGTAAGGGTAACTCATCACACCAAAAATTCACTGACTTTATCAATGATGTTGTTGATGGTGAGATGAGTTCGAATCCACGATCCTAATTTTTTTATCTTAGACATAATTTACTTCAGGGGTTATTACAATTCAAAATGTATCAAATACTGTGTCTTGTATTTCCCTTGCTAAGAGCTCTATTTCTAATCATGTTCCACCTCATGTGTTTATTAATACGAGAGCATGTTTCTTATATGTTCATACATTTCAGGTTGTATATCATTTAAATCATGCAAGATCTATCAGTTGACCAGCAGACAGTTTCACGAGTTTCTCTTTTTGTATTCCTCCAGGATAATAGATCTCCTGACCTGGGAATCAGACGAGTTCTGGGAATTTCTTTTTGAGTTTCTTGAAGGTATTTTGATGTACAAATGGGTTTTTGAAGAAGCTTCAGGCAGTCCCTATCTTGGACCGATCTGGTAGTTTCGATGCACGAATATGAGCAATAGCGTCTGCGATATAACGAGGTGAAATAACTTGTTGAGAACTATCAGTGTGGTTTTCTTCAAGATATTTTTTTACTCCACCATAGGTAATGATTGGAGAGTATGTTTCTGGATTATACACGGGGAGACGGAAGACGACCTTGGTGATAAAGTACTTATGTTTTAGTTTTCTTTTGAAGATCGAATCACGATATCAAAATTCACAGTCCCCATGTTCAAGAATAACTTCAACTCATGTAGTAAGATCTACCCCATGAACATTAACAATATACTTTTCTACCTCTAATCCATATGCTCAAATGTTCTGGAGAGGTGCTGCTCATACTGAACCTGGAATACTGATCAAGTTTTCTAATCAACAGTATCATTGATCTATTGTTCGTTCGACAAAGTTGTTTCGATTTTCTCCTCCTCAAACTTTTATCGTAACAAAATCTTCAGGAACGAACGTTTTTGCAACATCTTTCTGTACAATATTATTTTTAATGACAAGTCAGTCAAATGTTGGCTTTGTAAGAAGAATGTTAGATCCTCATCATAAGAAAAGCTTTTTATTCTTTGAGTAAACATCAGACTTCATGAGCTCCAAAATATCTTGAGTAGATGTTACTTCACAAAAATAACGTGCAATGCACGAGATTTGAAACGTATTATATGATTGTAAATTTACGTGTTCTAGTATTACCATAGGATGTATTTATAAACAGAAAGTTCGAATATCTATAGTACGAAAAAAACAATAAATGACTACTGTTTTTTGGCAAAAACGATATATACTAATAGATCCGACGTATTATCTACTTACCATACCCTCATGCCCAAGAAGAAACCAATGAATCCCCATCATATAGAGCACATTCTTGATGAAATGTTTGAACTGTATAAGGATTTTCCATTGACTGAACTCGTATACGAAACTCCGTTTCAGTGTTTGATTGCTGTACTCCTTAGTGCACAAACCACTGATAAGCAAGTCAATAAAGTCACAAAACATCTGTTTCAAGTCGTACGTGAACCTCAGGATGTTTTGGATATATGACATGATCAGCTCGGTGAGTATATTAGAACAGTATGACTTTGGAGATCCAAACAGAAAAATCTGATGAAGACTTCAGCAATGTTGGTACATAAAACAGATGAAATGAG
>CALCME010000065.1 GCA_937965925.1 Candidatus Absconditabacterales bacterium
ACCCCTTTGGCAACCAAAAGGATCACAACAAACG
Organism: Candidatus Absconditabacterales bacterium; assembly: GCA_937965925.1. Taxonomy (GTDB): domain Bacteria; phylum Patescibacteriota; class Gracilibacteria; order Absconditabacterales; family Absconditicoccaceae; genus JAHDCT01. Next base: position 35 of record CALCME010000065.1, read on the forward strand.
GGAAGATGGCAAAACTATTTGCATAAGCACTATAATTTACCAACTCAAGAGCTAATGACTCGTGTGCCCATCGAATAATCAGTGAAACAACACAATATAAGATCATCATCAACGAAATCTTAGGACTATACAAGAGATAAATCTTCTTGGAGATGAGATGAGTGATAATCACCGCTATCGCTGCTGAAAGAAGCAAGAAGAATGAAGGAGCAATCCCTATCACATACATCGAGATCGCAAACAACAACGGTGTAAACACTCCAAATACCGATAATCATACTACCTGTCTAGCTACTGAGATCAATAATCAAACAAAAGGAAGCAGCAAAACCAGAGTAAGAATTCCGAGAGGAAATCAATTGATCAAGATATAATCGGTAATATACGATAAGAAGGTTCGTTTATTAGAATCTTCAAGACTTACTGAATATGATTTGATGAAATCATACTGCAAAGGATCATCGTTAAGCAACAATGAAGTAAACAAAGAACCGAAGTACTGCTCTTGAGTTACATATACTTTTTCCAATCCTGATGAGGTAATATATCTTGCTAGCAGTCTACGAAAATAACTTTGTGCAGTATCTGCTATCACATAGGTATTAAGACTTCCTGTATCAATTTCATTTACGGAAAAGAGCTTTCATAATGATTCAAAGATAAGTCATTGAGACGAAGTATCTACAATAAGATCATCTGCATACCTAAAATAAGAAACGTAACTTGAGAGATTATCAAAGACTTTCTCAGAAGAGTTCGTATCGTCAATCTCGATCTTTTTAAATAATTGTTGAATGGTACCTGTTCATGTTTGGCTTTTACTGAGCTCCAATACCTCAGATCATTTCCCTAAGTAAACAATAATCTTATCATATGAAGTGATTGATCTTTCCAAGACATACTCGCATCAGTTCTCCAGAGTAATATCTGTTTTTAGTAAAAATCATCCTGGCTCACTAAATTCATAGGAGAAACTTTCTTCCTCAAAGGCAGCCAACTGATCTGATCCACTCCAAATCGTGTGATTCACATTGAGTCATGAAGCATATTCACTATAGTCTTCAGCGGTCAAGGTATATTCGTAAAGCTGATTAGACTTCACTTCCTCTTGACCAAGAACTGAAAAATCTATGATCGGGCAATTGATAAAGTTTCCATCTCATTGGGCATCTTGTGCATATACTCAGGTACTCAAAAACAGTAATCAAATAGGTAAAAATAGCGAATGAAGTACATAAGATAACATCTTTTTCATATTACAAATCTCTAATGAATAAATTACAATTTAAGATACTCAAACAACAAGGGAATGCAAGAGTTGGAGAAATCACTCTCAATGGAGTAAGCTTTAAGACTCCCTGTTTCATGCCAGTGTGAACCAAAGCGACGATCAAATGACTCTTACTAGATCTCATGAGACAACCCTGATATCTAGGAACAAAAGAGCCAGTGAAGATGATTCTCGCGAACACCTACCATCTGTATCTGCGTCCAGGAGGAGATCTCATCAAAAAAGCTGGCTGACTTCATAAATTTATGGATCGAGAAGACTGATTAATTCTCACTGACAGTGGTTGATTTCAGGTATTTTCTCTATGACTTTCACAGAAAACAAAACAAGGAAAAAGTCTCGTTGAGCTCCGTCCAGATGGAGTGACCTTTAGAAGTATCCATGATGGATCCAAACATCTTTTCACACCAGAAAATGTGGTAGACATTCAAACAGACTTCGGTTCAGATATCATGATGATGCTAGATGTCTGCTCTCCTGTAGATGAAATCACCAAAGCTGAAGTAGCCTCACAGATGGCGACTACTCATCATCGAGCAAAGACAGCGTATGATTATTTTCATGACGAACAGCGTTATGAAAAAGCAAGATGAGTCCTGTTTCCTATCGTGCAATGAGGATTGTATGAAGACCTCAGAGAAGAATCAGCAAAGACACTTTCAGCGTATGCCTATGATGGAATCGCTATGTGATGACTCAGTGTCGGAGAGACCAAAAAAGATATGGAGCGTATCGTCAAAGCTACCGTTCCTCATATCCCAGCAGATAAACCAAGATACTTGATGGGTATAGGAACGCCTGAGGACCTAGAAATGGCAATCACCCAAGGGATTGATTTGTTTGATTGTGTCTTACCAACGAGATTGTGAAGACATGGAACTGCCTTTACTGATGCAGGACAAATTAAATTGTCTAACGCAAGATATCGTGAAGATTTCTCTTCACTTGAACATTCATGTGCTTGTCATACGTGCACCAGATACACCAAAGCATACCTCCATCATCTCATGAGAGAAGGAGAAATGCTTGGATGAATTCTGTTATCATTACACAATATCGCCTATCTTCATCAACTGTGTGAAAGGATGAGAGATGAGATGATACTAGAGTAACATAGATATCTTTCGAAGAATGATTATCAAGAAGCTTGCTTCGACGCTAATCATCTAAAGTAAATATTCTGATTTGTACTTACTTGTAAAGCAAATCAGTGCTTTTTCAGTACACAACTGAGATTCACTACATTCACTACTTGCAAGCAAGGTATCGGTTGAGATTTCATGAGAAATCTCTAGTTCACTAGTGATCTGTTGTTCCACTAGATCCAGTTCATTGAGCTCATACAACGTGTTCATATAAGAAAACACATACCCATAAGCCACGATCATTGACCAGTACAATACCGGCATCACGACCTTCTTAAACAATTTCTTTATCAAGTCACTAAACAGCTTGAAGAAAATGTTTGTTTTTTGTTTAGTTCATCATACTAAGCCATATCCGTGAGGAAGTGCTCATTCGTACAAATTATACACCATAGTTTTGTTAAGGTAAAACTACCTTTCAAATCCATCCCATGTTTTTTCATCTTTTCTTCAGTCCTCAGCTTTATTAATTATTGTTCAGCAGTACTACCATACCAAAAAGCTCCAAAAATATCAAAAATATCGACAAATCGCTCTGATTACTGTTGCTATTTTGAAAATTTGATGTTTAGTGAGAGGAAAATAGTGTGCTGGTATATTGGTATATTGGTACATTAGCTCGAACTAAAATACTAACTTACTAATATACTAACTTACTATTTTTTTTATTCGTCGTTCTGATGTATATCAGAATCTATAGCATGTTCGTCATCCTGAACGAGTTCACAGCGAAGCGAAGAACGACTGAAGGATCTCGAGTGGATATTATTCTTACAACATATATTCAAGGACTATCACTCGTTACGAAATCTATTACTATGATAGAAACATTTCTTCCTTCTTCATTTTTTTGTCATAGCCACAAAAAAACGAAGCAAAAAAAAGGCCTAGTCGGTCCGCGTCCCGCTCGGCGGCCGACAACCCTTCGTGTAAGTTCTGAGTGGTAGCGGAACGCAACGGTAATTATGTTTCGATTATACTCTCTAAATTCTAACTCCCTAGCTTCGGCTTCCATTTTTTGATACAAGTATCCAACTCACCCATTTCATCGTCGTCAGCTGATTTATTTCGATGGTCTTTCCTGCATTTCAAGCAGATAAAGTGTATCTTCGTGGCTCCATTCTTGATTTCATACTCGCTAGGCACCATGGTTCCATGACACTCCGTATCTCTATCACCAGGAATCGTTCCATCCACATGCTGTGAGACAAAACAGCTTGGGCAATGGTTGCGACAAGTCTTGGAAGCCATAGGGACTTCTTGTTTACATGAGAGGCAGGTGAATGATTCGTTTATTTTTTTCATACGATAATTGTATAGAAACTATAATTGATCTCAAACAAAAAACCACCTCATCATAAGGTGGTTTCTCTATTTTATTTACTAAGGACGAGAAGATAATCACTCACGTAGACGCAAAATATTGCGTCACTCCGTATTGCTTGATTCTTTCTTATTGTCTCAGCATCTTATTGTCTTATTGTCTCTCTAGTCCTTAAACTCCTCCGCCGTTTCTTCAATCACTTTCTTCATTCCTGCTTCGATATCGTCTGTTAGTTTCTTGTCGTTGATGATTGTGTCTTGAAGGTCGTTGAATGTTGTATCTAGTTTTTCGTAGAGTGATTTTTCGAATGGGAGACTATTATCATCAAGTTGTAGTAATATTTTTCTTTAACATATCCTTTATTCCTTTATTAGTTTCGCTTTTTTTGAATCAAGAAGAAAATGTTCCCTGTGATTGCACTACTATAGATTTTGGATTTACTCAATTACTCCTTTGATACTCTATATATCACAATCTATTAAATCCATTTTCATCATTTCTTTGAAAATGAGTCTCAGAGTAAAAAGGAACTCTTCTCACAATTTGACCTCAAACATTTGAAGGACTCCCTGGAACTGGATATAGCATACCACCTAAACCTCAAGATTCCACAGAATGAATTCCATTTCTTACTATTACACAAACAGTACCTCACTCACACGAATACTTATTCACATCCGCCACTCTTTCCACAAATGGATCTCATTCAAATATATCACACATTCTATCTTTATATTCTAATTGCACGCAACCAGTTCAGTAAGTAGTTTGGTCTATAGTTCAATACCAAGCGAAGAACACAATCGATAATAGAATTAGAACTAAGAGTATATTTGAAAGTTTATCAGACATGGTACTGGAAAGGGATAAATAATAGTGATTTATGTATATCAAAAGTATATTCAATCATCCTTCACATGTCAAATATGTCAGTTACGTTAATCTAAATAAAAAACCACCTCATCACGAGGTGATATACTTAATAAGTATATCATCTAATTGAATCAAAAATCTCTTATTTATAAAAAGGTCTGAATTTTAACAATTTTTAAGCAAAAGCAATATGCTTTGGCTTAATTTCAAAATTAATTTCATTGATTATCTGCTTCCTCAATAATTCTTTGCAGTTCCTGATCTGAGTATTTTTCACAATACCGTATTGAGATAAATCTCTCATTTCGAGTAAGGAATACTATTTTTTTAAGATCCGACAAGAATATTTGATCTTCAGAACCTGAAAACGGACAGATAAAATTTGAACTAATGTTCAATTTTGCATTGATACCGTAGGTATCTCGAAATGTCGAAACAAGATCTTCAAGCTGTTCTGAAGATAGCACTTTGAACA
>CALCME010000066.1 GCA_937965925.1 Candidatus Absconditabacterales bacterium
AATACGATCTTCTTGGGTCTCGCACTCGTTGCTGTTGTCTTCGTTCTGTTCTTTACATTGAGATAAATAAGTTAAAAATATTACATACAACTAATACATAACTAGAAACTACTCACTCTGAGTAGTTTTTTTATTTCTCCACTCTTCAATCTTTGCATGATGTCCACTCAATAACACTTCAGGAATCTCATATCACTCAACAATCTGAGGTCTGGTATACTGAGGATACTCGAGATTTGTTCATCATTTTTCTGGTCTATAACTCTCGTCTTGTCGACTGAGTTCATCATTTATTACTCCAGGCACGAGCCTCGCTATTGCTTCAATCATAACCATCACAGGTGCTTCTCATCACAACGTCACAAAATGTCCAAGTGAGAGTTTCTGAAAGACTTCATCACCATATGTATCACGACATCGTAACTCTACACGATGGTCTATTCCTTCATATCTTCCACATATATAGATGATATCTGTCATTCAATCTTCAGTATATGAGTGTGCTATCTGTTGGGAAAAAAGAGTTGGACTAGGTGAGGGCATCACGATACGAAATGAGTTGTCTGATTCTCACGTTGCAAACCCCCTGTCTTCACAAGTTCAGACATCCCCCTTATCAGGGGGAACCAAAATAGTTCTTCTTGATGTAATTTCTCCAACAGCATGTTTAAGAGCTGCTATAAGTGGTTCTGCTTTTATAAGAAGTCATGCTCATCATCCATATATTTCATCATCGACCTGTCTGTGTCTATCGGTACAAAATTCTCTTGGATCGATAACATTAAACGAGATTTTCTCGTCTTTTGTAGCTTTGTGAATAAGAGAGGTAGACACAAATGAGTCAAAGATGTGCGGGAAGATAGAAATGATATGGAAGTTCATAGAATCAAGAAAGTAAAACCCTATGCTTTAGTTTAGGGAAAGAGGAACAAAAATTACGAGAACAGTCACTCACTATCCAACACCTTCCACAACACGACTGCTACTTCTTTTCTTGGTATACTAGAGTGTATATATTCTCGAGAAGAAGAAATAAGTCATTTATGAAGAAAAACATCTAGATAGTTTTGCCACCAGTTGCTAGTTATCGTATCTTCAAGTGCATAAAATGTTCTTCATAAGATAGCGAGAAGTTGAGCTCAGGTTAATTCTGTATAAGGAGAAAATTGAAGAGATCATCATCTTGAGTATCATTTCATCACTCAATATGTTTGAAGGCGTTCTAATGAGGACAACAGTTCAGCATCATCTGTAGGGGTATCTGCATATGAAATATAGTCATTATTCTGGATTGGTAATTTCCTATACAGAGCATACATATCAAGAATTCTATCTATCAACAAAGCCATCTCATATCTCTTGAGCATTCAGTCTGGATTCACACGATTATTATATCATTTTAGAATTCATTGTTTCTGTAATGATAAGATCGCTTGTTGTTGTTCTGGATCTGAAGGGAGATCTTCAAATATTCTTTTTGGAGAGAGTGCATGAAGATACGGGAGTGGATTTTCAGTATATGAACTCATATACACCTTATCGGTATGCCAATAAGGATGAAATGGAGCAGAATCATTGTCTATCTGCAGGTGCAGATGATACTGCGTACTATGTCACGTTGATCAGCACAATCATATTATATCACCCTGCTTTACCGTCCGTTGCTCTTTCACATCTATACGTTCAAGATGTTCGTAACAAAAGAAGAAATTATCTTTCGTTCTCACCACCACGGTATTTCATTCATTCGTTGGATTCCCATCTCGATGCTTCACTCTTACGACCTCCCCATCACAGAAACTTCATATAGGGGTATTCTTAGGAAGAATGATATCAATCCCAACATGTTCACCATGTCATCACTTCCAAGAAAAATACTGACATTGATGTAAGGTCGGACACATGAGTTTACATGCTACCAGACCATCGTCCAGATCACACTGTACGTTTCACATCTCACACGTTCACGTGAGCTGATGAGAAATCAAATACGCTCACAATTTCCTTGCATCTATCTCTGCAAAACGTTCTATAAAATCATGCTGAAAGACTTCAAAAAAATCCCAAATATCAATTCGAGAAGATCTATCTTGCTCTTCATAAGGGCGAGACATGATAGAAGAGTAGTTTTGAAGGGTGAAGAAGGGGATGTGCATAATGAAAGTAGTATAGTTGTTTGTATATATGTTTGCAAACAAAAAAAAACGCACATTAATGTACGTTTTGATTGATATATATACAATTGTACGGACGATGCACTGCATCGTCCCCGTGAAGATCAGAAACATTCGTATATATGGATTCTCACGTGAGGACAAGGCAGTGCCATTGTCCCTACGATATATATACATGAATATCACCAATTCATCTAATTTATCCAACCTGTCTAATTGATCTATACCTTACCCAATCAATCCATTCACTCTCTTCACAAATCATGCCATGTCTTCAAGTTCTCATCATTCTAGCAAGATTGCTTGCTCATAGACATACTGCATAATTTCTTCGTTCCCTTCTCCTTTATCCAATACCTTTTTAATTAATGGATGCTGATCATTTACTTGTAGTATTCTCTTTGTCGGAGGAACGTCTTGTCCCATTGATTTCATGATACGTTCCATCTGTGGTGATGGAAGTCCTTCTGGAGTTACGAGAACTCACAGGTTATCTCATATCTTATGTGTGAATTCTACTTTCTCCAATTTTTCTTCTCATATAGTCTTAGCAAAAAATTCCAAAGCATCTTTGTTCTCGGTAGATTTCTTTTCTGTCTCTTTCTTCTTTACTTCTTGTTCTTCTTGATCTCCAAGATGTATATCTGGGGAGGTTGCTGATGTAAGGTTAAATTCTTTGTACTCTTGGAGTCCATTTACCACATACTCATCCAAAGGATCTCCCATAAGAATTACATCTGTCTTGTGTGTCTTAAACTGCTCAAGATATGGAGAATGCTTTATTTCTGTAATTGATTTTCATGTCAAATAGTACAATGGTGGAAGCGATTCAGGAGCATCAGCTTTCTTGTCATCTGCTCAGTCTTTGTCATCTGCTTTAGCAGATGGAGCTTCAGGAAGATCCCTACTTGTTGCATCTGCGATCTGAGCAAGAGTTCTTGGTTTTTCTACTTGAAGTGTCGAGTACAAGAGGAGTCATGCAATGTCATCTTGAAGTTCTTTTTCATAATGAACTCACTCTTTTAGGTATCTTCCATAATGTGCAAAGAAACTTGCATATGCATCTGGTTCAGTTTTTGCTAAGTATGAGAGTGACTTGAGAACTTCTTTGATCAGTGCTTGTTTTATCTTATCAAGAACTTTGTTGTCTTGAAGGATTTCTCTCGAGACATTCAATGACAAGTCTGGAGTCTCTACTACTCATTTAACGAATCTTAATCGTACAGGAAGCAGATCTTTTGCTTTTTCAATGATCAACACATTCTGGACATACAATGATGGTCCATACTCTTGATCGTTCCCTCCACCTTGCATCTGTTCAAACATCCCAGGTTGCTTTGGGATGAAGAGCATTGCTTTGAAGTTTACCAGTCATTCAATACTCACATGAATCGTGTCAAGTGGTCATTCTTGACTATAGGTCATCGTCTTGTAGAACTCGTCGTATTCTTCATTCTTGATAGATGATTTTTGCTTGGTCCAGAGTGATTGCATTTGATTGATTTGTTCCCATTCATCAGATGGTTTCATATCCTCCATCTTTTTCATCATAATAGGTACTGGCACATAGTTACTATGAGTCTTGATGAGACCTCTTAGGCGATAGTGATCAGCATACGCATCATTGTCATCAAGATTATTCAAGTAGAGCGTGATTGTCGTTCACCTTGTCGTCTTTGTCGAAACATCTAGTTCATATGCACCGTCTCACTCTGACGTCCACTTCACAGCATCTGATCCATTTGCTTTCGTCTCTAGTTCAACTTTCTTCGCTACCATAAATGAACTATAAAATCCAATACCAAACTGTCCAATAAGGTCAGAATTCATAGATCATTCTCCCTCTTTTTTTGCATCTTTCTTGGCTTTGTTACTTTTTTCCAGAGATTCCAAAAATGCTTTCGTTCACGACTTAGCAATCGTACCAATGTTTGAGATTACTTCATCACGATTCATCCCAATACCTGTATCAGTAATAGTAATCGTCTTTGCATCAGGATCTGTCTCGATCGTGATCTGAAGATCTGTTTCTTCACCTAGGTATGATGTATCTTGAAGAGAGAGCATTCTCGCTTTCTGGATTGCATCGTTCGAATTGGAGAGGAGTTCACGTAAGAATATATCTGTATTACTATAGATACTATGCGTTACCAATTGGATCAGCTGAGCCACGTCAGCATCGAATTGTTTAGTCTCGGTCATTGTTTCTTTCTTTGCCATGTTTGATATTTGTAAATGATAAATACGAAAGTAGTAGCACTATATGTTTGTACGTGCTATGTTATATATATATGAAAAATGATTGCAACAGGTGATGGCAAATTATTAGAATGATTTTTATATATGAAGAATAGTGTAGAGAGTCTACTATGTATACTCTATAGTAGACGGTATATAGTAGATATGAAAACTAAAAAAACGTAAACAGAGCATATCACCTGATTTTATTTTGTCGGGAATGCAAATCTGGAGTATGAGGTGATTAGGGAGATATAAGGGAAAGAAGTCATACAAATCCTCTTTCCATCATTTCCTACATTCAACAGAAAACTATAACTCCTTTTTTTGCAAATAAACCTCTCCATCATTATACTTAGAGTGCTAGTATAAGGGCGTTTTAAGCAAATATAAACATATGTATCTCATCGAACTCCTCCAAAACCTCATCCATAGCTCAGACCTGGCACAGCTCTCGGCAATTTTGGGGGTGGTGATGATTCTTACAGCGATTATTAAAAAACTCAATCAACCACTTATTATTTGATATCTAATAGCTGGAGTGCTCGTGGGGCCATTATTTTTGTGACTCATTGATCCAAGTGCTGAAGGGCATTGATTTATCGAACTCTTCTCTCATCTAGGTATATCACTGCTTCTGTTTATGGTATGAGTAGGGCTCAATCTCAAAGAAATCAAAGAACAGGGAAAAGTAGCACTAGGGGTTGGTATGATACAGATTATAGCAACGGTTGGATTCGGATATCTGATGAGTGTCTTTTTATGATACGATGCATCTACGAGTGTTTTCTTGGCTATATGACTGACGTTTTCTAGTACCATAGTTATCGTCAAACTACTCACAGACAAGGAAGAAAACGAGACGGTCTATGGAAAAATTTCAATATGAATTCTCATCGTCCAAGATCTAGTCGTGATGCTTGTGATGATACTGATTGCCTTGCAGTGATCCGGGAGCTGAGAGTGAGGAAGTAGTGTCTTGTTCTTGGAAGGATTTGTGTTGCTGTGTCTTGTTGTGCTCATCGCAAAATACGTTCTCCCAAGAGTCGTAAAATGGCTTGCTACAGAGCAAGAATTTTTGGTACTGGTGGGGATATGATACTGTCTTATACTTGGGACCTGTTTCCAGCTCGTCTGATTCTCATTCGAAACAGGGTGTCTCCTAGCCGGTATGTCATTCGCGACCTCACCATTTCGTATGCAACTGACTTCCAAACTCACTCCACTCAGAGATTTCTTTCTGGTTCTCTTTTTCATAGGTATGTGACTCAATCTTTCTCGAGAAGGACTTGACCAACATATACCACTTATTGGTGGATCACTCATTTTTGTTATGGTGTTTAAACCACTCATAATCTATCTTGCAGCAACAAGATTTGGCTATTCACATCAAGTCAGTTTTAAGTCAGCAACAAGTCTTGGACAGATATCAGAGTTTGGGTTTATTATTCTTGCTATTTGACTCTCACTTTGATATGTAAGTGACGACTCATTGATGTCAGCAATGGTCGTAATCGGTCTGGTTTCTATATGAGTATCAAGTTATTTGACCATGAATAACAACGAAATATATACACGAATGCAAAAATACTTGGGTGACGATATGACTGCTTCTACTGAGGAGATATGAAATGATGAACTCGAACGTGTCGATGTAATTCTGTTTGGATATGGGAGAATGTGATACCATCTTGCAGCGAAGTTCACTAGTGATCAGGTTTCACATGTCGTGATAGACCATAACCCTGAGCTTGTACAAGAGCTTGAAGAAAGACCAGGAGAGTATATCTTTGCTGATGCAAGCAATAGTGAAGTATATAAACATCTGTTTCACCATGAACTCAAAATGGTTATTACCACTACCAGAGACCTAGAGGATGACCTCCTTATCATCAGTGAAGTACAAACATACAATCCTGACATCATTATCGTTGCCGTCTCAAATCATGTACAACAAGCTCTAACTCTATACGAAGCATGAGCAGACTATGTGATCATGCCTGAAGCTTTATGAGCTAAACATGCGACAGCTCTTGTTGAAGAAATTTGATTTGATAGTGAGAAATTTATACAGGAGAAGGTAAAGCATGTGAAGGAGTTGAGAGGGTAATGTTATGTACGATTCACATACGAACTTCTTGACAGAATCTTTTTCGGGATTATATTTCTAGAGAACCTACTATAACAAAAAATAAAAATAATATGAAAAATGTTAAAATCCTATTAGCAGTGAGTATGCTAATATTATTAGCAAACTGCAGAGGAGGAGGAAGTAAGAAAGAAAAATTATATACCGCTAAAAGAGAGGCGGTAGTAATGACCCCGAAAAGTGAGAATGGACATATTCCATCTCATGTTAGACAGAAAGATCTTCCAACAGTCATTTCAATTCAATTTGAAAAGGACGGGAAGAAAATTACAGTTAATCACTTTGACACGTACATGTGGATTGGTGATGAAGAGAACTGTCCACCAAATTGGTTTAGGACAGTAAACGATAGTACTATACATGTGTATGGAGCAGTTTTCACCCCGTCTTATTCCATAGCAATCAAAGAGCTAGATAAGTGGATGGCTGGAAGAGAAAAGGCAACATATACAAAGTCATTTCAATTGTCTTATCATCAACGGATGGACAGACAATTTAAAGAAAAACTTATTTTCAATCTCTTTGAGAAAGACGTCAAGATAACTTCTCGGAGTACATTTCTTGAGAAGGTTAACTGGAAGGGGAAAAGAACCCTGAATATTGAGTTTAAGAAAGAAAATAAGTAATTTTATCAAACAATAAGTAGGTTCACCCGGATCTCAGTAATTACTGAGATCCATTTGTTCCATATATACAATTCAAAAGAATCATTCTTTTCATCAGAGAAAAGAATGATTTTTTTACAAATTTAAACCCTAAAATACTCAACTCGTAACTCAGTTTCTAATATACGTAATAATCTCATCCTCAGTTGCGACGCTTCATAAAAGATATCTATCAAGGATATACCTATTAACCTTCTCAAGAGCTTTCATCACATCTGTAACATCTATGTCTTCATTACACCCAAGCAGTTCACCTAGTTCTCAACTACACAGTTCAGTGTAATACTCCAAGA
>CALCME010000067.1 GCA_937965925.1 Candidatus Absconditabacterales bacterium
TCAAATCATTCTTGAGAATGGTTCTCATGATTTCGATAGAACTCTTCAACAAGATCTTTCAAGAGAAGTGGATTGTATGATGTTCGTTTATCAAAAATGGTCTGAATCTTTTTTTGATGTTTCTCACCACCACACAATTGAGTATACAAATCAAAATTTCACAATTCATCAAATCAAATAAATCATGATGATTTCAGAAACTTCAAAAAATCATGCTTTGCAGATCATCATAACTCTTCTCATAACTGATCAGCAAATGTATTCACTTGTAGTTCAACAAAGGCGATTTGATTTTTAAGTTTAAATTTTCTCTTCATACGATTGGCATAGACATTCTCTGCTGTCATTCAATACATATCTATCTTGATATCTTTGATGTGCTTTCGTTCTAGTTGTTTCTTTCACAATGACTCAGCGACACCTGTCATGAGCTCTCCATACGTTCATCATTTTTTATGAAGATGCTTTCTAAATGAGTCAGCAAGACGTCACATAACATCGCTAGGAGAAACGTTTTCCTGACGAGCATACTCCAACACCTCCTTCGTCAAGTTTTCCATTAGAAGTTCTTGAGAAAGGGAGTCTTTCGATTTTTTTCATGCTTTTGCTGACTCTGTTGATTCGGTTGACTCACCTGGCTCATCAACAGCATCAGTTGATTGATCTCATATATCTACCATCTACCATTTCATAGTGAACTAAAATTCTTATAGTTATTTATAGTAAATTAATGTTACATTTGAGTGTATTTACTACGTAGTCTATCGCCGTACATATCAATCACACATTTCATTTAATAAAAACGTCTGTATCAAAAATATCATTCAGTTTTATATGCGATATACTCTACTAAGTAAACTATACTCATACACCCCAAAAAAATCAATTTTTTCGGCTTTACAAACCTTCATTTTTCTTCTATGAACATAGCCTTTGTCCATGATCGAATTTTCCATATCTGAGGTGCTGAACACGTGTTTTTTGATCTCATAGAAAAAGACATAAAAAAGCACGTCCCTACACCAGGCAAATCACCAATAACTAATAACACTTACCGTGTATATACCCTCTTTTCAGACAAAACAACCATCACCATACATAAGCAAAAAATCCCAATCATTACAGCACTCCCTCGCTGGATCAATGATCTGTTTGTCTGGGGATCAAAAAGGAATAACTCACTCTTAGATTATCGTAATTTACTTGTTTTCTCCCCACTCTTGTGTTGGATTCTCAAAAGGAAAATTCTCCGAAACGGAGCGTCTCACATTCACCTCTCATCATTTTCAGCAGTTAAAAATGTCGTCCCTCCTGTGTGATCAAAAACAGGGAACTTGTATGGACATATATCATTATATCTCCACAGCCCAAACCAGTATATCCGAGAGAATCACCAAGAATATACAAAAAAACTTACCTGACGAAAACTCAGCTTATTCACATTTATCACCCCATACTTAAGAAAACGAGACAGACAACCAAGACAGTACGATTCGATTACGACAAATAGTACCTATACAGCAGAATGTGCTAAGAAATACTATAGTGAGAGTACAGTATGAACCCAAAAGGTAAAATTAAAAGAAGTATGAATTGAGAGGGAACATCGTCATTGCGAGGAACGTAGGGAAGACGGTACTGCCTCGTCCTGTAGTGACGCGGCAATCTCGTGATGATCGAATCCACTCGACGAGACGGATCTCAAATCCGTCTCTACGAATTCAAATGTTGGAAATGCTATACATGTCCAATATCCACTCATTGATCCTTTATATTTCAGTACCCCTGTATGTTCTCGTCCAAGGAACTATTTCTTATACTTATGAAGACTAACCACCCTCGTGAGAGAGTGTGATCTGATTATTAAATTATGTAATGAGTGCGCAGTTCCTCTCATCGTAGCTGGTTCGGGACCTGATCAGGACTATCTACAATCTCTTGCCTGACCAACAGTTACCTTTATCTGACGCGTAACAGATACTGAAGAAAAGATAGAACTTATCAGACACGCACGTGGACTCATTAATCTCGCCAAAGAAAGCTGTGGGATAGCTACTATGGAAGCACTCGCCCTCTGAGTCCCTGTCTTTGGGTATAGTGTGTGATGAACTGCTGAGTTGGTCTGAACATGAATGTGAATTCTTACTGACTCGAAGGAACTCCCTGATGTGAAAGAGAAATTTTCGGAGTTTATGGAGATGAAGTTTGAGAGAAGGGAGATTAGGGAAAAGTTTTTAAGAAGATAGATCGAAATGAGTTGAAAATCCATTCAACATACTAAACAAATTTGATTTTTAAAGCATTTTGTTTAATCTACTTAGTAGACCAAACCCATTACCCCCTCACCACCACTCCACTCTTCAGATCAACGACCACAGAAGCTTCTCATCACAATATCCCATCATCAAGAACAATATCGACTAGGTCCTGTTGAAAAGGATGTAACAATTCTACTGATGTAATATTTTCTTGACCTGAAATATTAATTGAAGTAGTAATAAACGGCTCTCATAAATTAGTGACAAACTGTTGAAATGGATGATCGATAAATCTAATTCAAATTTTCTGAGTAGGAGACAAGAGGCTAAAGTTCGGGATTCATGATGATTTCTTTTCACCGAACGTTTTCACAGGAACAAGTACTGTTAATCAGCGTTCAGATCAATTCTCAGTAATACAATGAGATTCTTTCAAACGACTCCATGTATCTGAAAAGTCATCTCATACATCACATCGTTTCTGCACCCAAGCAAAACTCGGAACAATAATACTATAATGTTTTCCTGGTTGACGTTTTTTTATTGCATTTATTGTTTCTACAACTTCTGCTGTAATTATTCATCAGACACCATAGATAGTATCAGTAGGATAGACAAAAACACCTCCTTCACGAGCAAGTTGAATATATGTGGATTGGTTAGTTAAAAATTCAGAAAATAATATGTTTTTCACAAATATTTGACAGCTAAAAAAAACAATTATACGAAAGACTAGCCTTCAAATCAATGATTATTATTAACATTTCATTTCTCAATAATTCAGAAAAGAGAGGAGTCATTTCTAGCTCTAACTCATTTCCTATAGGTATCTTTATCTAAAATCTAAAATCTAATATCTAATATCTAATATCTAATATCTTTTATCTTTTATCTTTTATCTTTTATCTTTTATCTCCTCTACCCTTGTCACTGAGCAACAAACTGAACTCATCTAATAATCGTATAACTAAATATCACCAGTGCCAGTCATAACAACGAGTACTTCACCCCATCTTTCCCTCTTTGAACTGTTGACTCACTCACTCATCCCCACACAACTAACAGACCAGAAAACACTAGTGAAAACGTAATAACCGTTCCAATAAAAAACGTTGCAGACAAAAATAAATCCGTTACAAAAAAGTCAAAAGGTCTTTCTTCATCCCTAATATCCTCCCTAATATTCAACGTTTCATAAATATTCCATCCACACGTTCCTGTCTCCAAACAGTCAGGATTAATAGTAACTCATGCTTCACCAAGTGTGTTTGCTGCAAGAACCGTTTTTTGAGATTGAGCCATATGTATATACTCAGAGATAAATCACTACTCCAAGTATATCAAAAAGATCAAACAAACGCAAATTTATTCATTTGTTTCAGAGTATAGTTTGTTGGAACACCCTCTACTCCCTAATCGTCAACCCTTTCTTACTCTCACTCACCAAGCCTTCTTTCACCATTCCTCTTACAATACTTTTAACCTCTTTTTTTGGGAACTGTTCTCATACTTTATCAAGAGTGAGGGGTTTTCAAACAACGAGCTGTTTCAAAATCCATCATCTTACCTGTCTATCTGATCAATTAAAGGTTGATTGCTTTGAGAGTGGACGGATTCAGGTTGCCTTTGCTGTAGCTACTAGAGAACCATAGTCCATAAGTGCATTGTGTCGATCATTTGACTGTCCGTCTGGAATACATCTTCTCGCTACTCATTCCAATGATCATGTTTTCAATCAATGATCTAATCACAACTCGTGTATCAAGACTCTTCTTATATTTGTATCTACGACAGGTTCAGTAAGATTATACGCAAATGCACAGATCGATGCTGAGGTATATGGTCATATTCATGGAAGCTCTAGAAGGTGCTCACGATTATCTGGAACAATTCAGTTATACTTTTCGACAATAATCTTAGCTGCTTGTTGAAGACGAACTGCTCTACTATTGAATCACAATCATGATCGGAGCCTGAGTAACGTCATTGTGTCACACTCAGCAAGGTCATGTATCGTTGGTAGTTCTTCACAAAAGGCAAAAAACTTAGGGATCACTCTCATCACTTGTGTCTGCTGAGACATCACCTCACTTACAAATACTCGATATGGATTGAAACTATCTCTCCATGGGAGATCTCTCTTATGGAGAGCATATCGAGAAAGTATTTTTTTTTGAAATCTTATAATGGTCTGATCGGATATATTCATCATTAACTGAAGCATAAAATAATCCTACGTATCTTTGATTCTCAACATATAAACTGAGACTCACTCTATTTTATACTCAAAACTCACTCAGTAATTGGAGTATGTATACATCTATGGGAATTGGTTTAGAATTCCCTATAGAGTAAAATAATCCTACGTATTTTTGATTCCCAACATATAAACTGAGACT